>NZ_JANSIP010000007.1:0-152824 GCF_047462175.1 Synechococcus sp. OH30
AGCAGCGCCGGCCCCCCGCACGCCAAAAGGCGATCGGCAATCTCGGCAATTTCCAACTCAGGATCCACCTCCGCAGCGACACGGCGAAGCTGGCCACGGGACTCCAGCAGGGCAATGAAACGGCGCAGATCTCTAGGCATGGAGGGAGTACTTGCAGAGGCTAAGGGTTAACCGGCTCCTAAGGGGCAGTCTGGCTGTGAGCAGCGCTGGTACGCCCTTAGATCTTGGCCTCTCCCATGAGCTTGAGTCTACCGCCCCTCTTCTGGCTCTAAGGCAAACTGGGTAGCGGTAGGGCGGAGCCTTAAACAAAACTTGCTAGAGCCCCTCAGAGGGCAGTAGAGTAGCCTCAGGTCTTGCTGGCCCTTGCCTGTCCCCTGGGAGGTTAGCATGGTGTCCATTCCAACAGGGTTGCGCTTTCATGGCCGTTGCCTCTGGGCGGGCCTCCCTTTGGCCTGCTCTTTAACCTTGGGGGCCTGCTGGAGGACCGCAGCCCTCTCTTCCACCCCGGATTCTTTCCTCCCTATCCCTACCCCGCCCCCACCCCTGCCCTCTCCTAGCGGCACGCCTGGCCTTCCGCCCTGGTGGCCCCGTGAGCAAGGTTCTCCCTACGCTGCGGTTTTGTCCGGTTTTTTGCAGGGGTTGGCTGCCGAAGGAGGGGCTCTCTCGCAGCAAGGGATCCTGCTCTGGACAACCGAAGGCAAGCTGCTGGCAGAGCACCAGCTGGATCAACCTTTGCCGGTAGGGCCTTTAGATCAATTGGCCCTTAGTCTGATGGCGCTGGAGACCTGGGGCTATGAGCATCGCTTCCAGACTCACTTCTTCACCACCGGCTATCGCCTTGGCCAGCGCCTGATCGGGGACTTGGTGGTAGTGGGCGGCGGGGATCCCTATTTCCGGGAGGCCAATGTAGCTGAGCTGGCCCGCCATCTGCACAGCCTTGGCATTCGCCAGATCGACGGCGAGGTGAAGGTGGTGCCCCCCTTCCGCTTGCTGGGTCAGGCCGATGCTCTAGCAAGTGCCCGCCGGCTTGCCCAACTCCTTCGGGATCCGCAACAGCCCTACCCTGTAGCCATCGGCGGTTCTGGGTCAACGCTGGAGGAGCTGCCTGCTGAGCTCCATTGCCTGGCTGGCTATACCTCGCTGCCCCTGGGATCCCTTCTGCACATTCTCAACAGCAGCCTCGATCGGGCTATGGCGGGAGCCCTGCTGGCGGAACTGGGAGGCCCGAGAGCCCTGGTAGAGTACCTGCGGCAGCGCTTGGTGGCTGAGCCGGCCGCCCACTTGGATGCCAGTCTCCTCCCTGCTGCAGCAGAGATTCGCCTGGAGGGGCAGGAGCTGTATCTCTCCCCCCGCGCGCTGGCCCATCTGTGGCAGCATCTGGTGGCGGCCACGGAGGGAAATCCAACGCGGATCCTGCCCGTAGCTGGCATTGGCCCCAGCGCTCTGCAGCTGCGCACCCTGCCCCCCGGCACCGTCGCCCAGGTAGGATCTGCCCCCAGTCGGCTGATGCTGCTGGGGCAGTTGCCGGATGGCACCTCCTTTGTCCTGCTCAACCACGGGCCTGACCTGGCTAGCTTGCGCCAACACCAGGATCAGTTTCTGCAGCAGGTGTTGGCCGTTGGGAAGTCTCTTAGCCGCTGAGGATCCCGCTATTGCTAGCAGAGCTTCTGCCCTCCTGACTCAGGCACCTCTAAGCCCCAAAAGTGGGGAGGGACGCCATCCAGAAGGAGGAAGTTGCAGCATTAGGCCCCACCCGCCTAGACCCAGCAGCAGGCCTGCCAAGCCTCTTGCCGCCAACCTCTAGGGATGGGGGCGGATCAAGCCATAGCCACCGTGCTTGCGCACATAAAGGACGTTGATCTCGCCGTTTTCGCTGTTGCGGAACACGTAGAAGTCATGATCTACCAGCTCTAATTGCTGCATCGCCTCCTCAACCGTCATAGGAGGCATGGCGAAATACTTGGTGCGCACTACCTCAGGGGGGAGCTCCGCCTGCCGGTTCATGTTCACGGGATTCGTAGGCGGCTGCTGGGCCACCGCCACTGAAGTTTTGGGAGAATGGCGGATGCGGTGAACCCCATTGCGCTCTTTGTACTTGCGCAGCTTGCGGGCTATTTTGTCGGCCACTCGGTCAATACTGGCATAAAGGTTTTCGCTACTTTCTTCTGCTCGGATCACCGTGCCATTGGCATAAACGGTAACTTCGGCAGCTTGGTTGGCACTGATGCGGGGGTTGCGGGCTACTGACAGGTTGACATCTACTTCAGTAGTGATCTGGGCAAAATGGCTGATAGCCCGCTCAATTTTTTCCTGGACGTAGCTGCGGATGGCATCGGTAATTTCGATGTTTTTCCCTTGGATTACAAGCTTCGCCATGGAAACTCTCCCGAGTGTGTCAGTCGACGCCTCAAGTTAGCGCCTCACCTTTGCAGGAAAGCAGCCCTTACCTCCAGAAGCGTCTCAGCCAGCCAACTAGCAAAGAGGTGCAATCAAAGTCGACTAAAGAGCAGCTTTGGCAGGGGCGCTAACCTTTGGGGTTAAGTCTAAGTTAACATCTTGCCCTTGGCCTTGAACTAGGGATTAAGAATAAATTTAGACTGCCTTAATTTTAGATGCCCGTAGTGAGCAAAAGTCCTCTGGACTATTTGACAAGACTTCCCATCTCCCGGCCAGTTGCAAACTGCAACTGCTGGCCCTTCCGTCCTGCCGAGCAGCTCTCTTGCTTGTATAATTGTACAAAAAAGTTGTGTTGGGTACCTGGCCTAGGCCAGCTAGCAGCAGTCAAAGGAAGTGAAGAGATGTTGACTGAAGTTAAGCTTTCTATCAAGATTAAGATTCCACACTAACCCTGGCGCTAGCAGGTTCCTAGAGATTGCCCTCAAAGCGAGGTGGCAGGGATCCCGTTGAAGGTAGCTGAGCTGTTGGACAGAGCAGAAGCAGCTCTGCAGGAGCGCTTCCAGACAATAGACCAAGTTCTCAGGCAGAACTTGGCACGGGTGTTGCAGGCCTTCCGCGACCAGCAGGTGGGCTCCCATCACTTTGCTGGCGTATCGGGCTACGGCCACGACGACCAAGGGCGAGAGGTTTTGGATCGGGTGTTTGCCCAAGTTATGGGCTGTGAGGCGGCGCTGGTGCGGCTGCAGATGGTCTCTGGCACCCATGCCATTGCCTGTGCCTTGTTTGGGGTGCTGCGCCCAGGGGATGAGCTGTTGGCCATCACCGGCCCCCCCTATGACACGCTGGAGGAAGTCATTGGCCTAAGGGGATCTGGCCGAGGCTCCCTGCGGGAGTTCGGTGTTACCTATCGTCAATTGGATTTGCGGGAAGGAGATGTCGATTGGCAGGCCTTGAAGACCGCCCTCAGGCCGCAGACTCGCCTGGTCCACATCCAGCGCTCCTGTGGCTATGCCTGGCGCCCTAGCTTCTCCATTGCCCAAATTGCCGAGATGATCCAGATCGTCAAGGCGCAAAACCCTGAGGTGGTGGTCTTGGTGGACAATTGCTACGGCGAGTTTGTGGAAACCCAAGAGCCCACCCATGTAGGCGCCGATTTGATTGCGGGATCTCTAATTAAAAATCCAGGTGGCACCCTGGCCCCGGCAGGAGGCTATGTGGCAGGTCGGGCCGAGCTGGTGGAGCAAGCTGCCTGCCGGCTAACAGCGCCAGGAATCGGCTCGGAAGGAGGGGCAACTTTTGATCTCAACCGCCTACTGTTCCAGGGGCTGTTCTTGGCTCCGCAGATGGTGGCCGAGGCCGTCAAGATTGCCCACCTGGCCGCCCAGGTGTTCTATGATTTGGGCTATCCCGTCTCTCCGCTGCCCCAAGCACCTCGCACTGACATCATCCAGGCCATTCAACTGGGATCCCCGCAGAAGTTGCAGGCTTTTTGCCGAGCCATCCAAAGCTGCTCTCCCGTGGATTCCTACCTCACCCCGATCCCAGAAGTGATGCCCGGCTACGCTGATCCAGTGGTCATGGCAGCAGGCACGTTTGTTGCCGGCAGCAGCGCCGAGCTCTCCGCTGATGGACCGCTGCGGGAGCCCTACATTGTCTATTTACAAGGGGGAACCCATCTCAGCCACGGGCGGCTGGCCCTAGAGGCTGTCTTGCAAACTTGGGAGGAGCTGTAATGGCCGCCCCCAGCCACCCTTGACCATTGAGCTCTCGAGCCTTAGATGGGGAAGTTGCCTTTTGCTGCTCAACTTTTCCGCCCTTGGGTCCTGTGGCTGGCCCTTGGTTGGGTTGCCTTGGCAGCCGGCTGTCGGTTACTGGGCCCGGGGAGAGCCCCTCTGGGATCTGCCCTAGGGAGAGGCAGCCAGACCCTAACGGGAGTCCTGGGAGCGGAAGATAAGGTTAGTCCCGGCTACGGCAGCTACTGGGATGGGATCCCTGTGGTGGCCAAGGCTGGGCAAATCCTGATTGCCGCCCTGGAGAGTGAGGAGTTTGACCCTTACTTGGAGCTCGTGGACAAGCAGGGGCGGGTGATTGGCTTTGACGATGACTCGGGCCTGGATGTCAACGCCCTCTTGGCAGTGCGGCTGCTGCAGGGGGGCACCTATACCCTACGAGTCACCAGCTTTGAGCCCCAGTCCACTGGCCCCTACCGGCTGACCTATGTCCTCACCCAGGGCAATTGGCAGCAAACCCTGTCGGGCCGTCTTGAGAAGGGATCCCCCCAGCACCCGGAAGACGGCAGTTGGATGGCGGAATACTCCCTTACCGCCCGCCCTGGCCAAATTTTGCTCGCCTTCCTAAGTAGCTCCGATTTCGATGCCTTCTTGCAATTGTTGGCTCCGGATGGAGAGGTGAGGGCTTGGAATGACGACCAAGGCGGCGGCACGGACGCCCTGTTGATTGCCTTTTTGCCCCGCAGTGGCACCTATACCCTCCGGGTTAACACCTACAAGCCAGGCCAAGAGGGGGCCTATGTATTGCAGTACACCTTGTACTAGCCCCCCAGCAGGCCAAGTCTCCCCCCCTCCCTCTTGTCTTGTAGCTGGAGATTGCAGAGAGGGGCAAGGCTTGGCCCCAGCTGCCGCTGCCTCCAGAGAAGGCAGGGTTGGATGAGCAGGTCCCAGGCTAGACTTAACTTAGAATGTCCTTATCCGGAGACGCCGATCCCAGCTTTCGTAATCCGGGCTGAGGATGGCAAGAGCCTGTTCCAAAGTTGATATCGGTAACGGAGGAGATTCCTATGGCCATTCCCAGTGGTCTTCCCAGCCCGCTGCCGCAGCAAGAAACTTCTCCGGGGCAAGGCAACGGTCTCAATTTGGCTCCTCGGCCTGCCAGTGCTGACCTAGCGGCTGCTCCAGAGGGGGGCCCGCCCGTGTTTCCTAGCCCTGTGAAGTTCAGCGAGGCCGAGGTTGACCAGCGACCAGTGGGGGCCTCCACCCTCAAGGTGGTGGATTACTTTGCTGACGGACGCCCAATTGCAGCTGCCACGCTAAAGGTGGTGGATACGTGGGCCGAAGGGCGTCCAATAGTTGCCTCCGGCGTTAAATTTGTCCATGACCCTACCCTTAACCGCCCGGTGATGGCAGGGGGCCTGAAGGTTGCCAAGACCTTTCTTGGCAATCGACCCATTGAAGCCAGCCCCCACAGAAGAGAGGAGTAACCTCAAAGGGATCCCCTTGCTAGGCAAGGGGGCAGGTCGTGGCGGCAAGTATGGAGCTCCTGGCAGGCCTGGTGGCGTTGCTGGCCAGTGTGGGAGGGGGGGCAGGCTATTGGGCAGAGCAGGCGGCGCGCCAAATTCTCCTGGCTCAGCTTGACAGCGCAGAGGTTTTGGAGGTGCGCATCCAGAGCCAGCCCAACTACCGCCTGCTCAATGGCCAGGTGGAGCGGCTGCTGGTGGCCGGGCAGGGACTGTATCGGGCACCTTTTCCCCGCGTAGAGCGTTTCGAGCTGGAAACCGACCCAATAGCCATCGACCCTGCTTTTTTTTGGGGGGATCCCTTGCGGCTGAGACAGCCTCTGCAGGCAGCGTTTCAGGTGGTGGTGCGGGAAGAGGATCTCAATGCTGCCCTCAACTCACCAGAGGTGCTGAGGCAGTTTCAGGACATCCAGGCAGATCTGCCCTTGGGTGGGCGCAGGAACGCACCCCGCTATTTTGAACTGCGCCAGCCGCGCGCCAAGCTTTTGGAGCCCGATCGCATCCAACTTGCCGCCCTCTTGGTGGAGAAAGAGGGGGACAGCAAGCAGGCAGTCGAGGTGGTGTTCAACGCCGGGATCCAGGTGGAGGGTGGGCGCAGGTTGCGGCTTCAGGAGCCGGAGTTTACCATCGGCTCGGTGCGGGTTCCCGACGAGATCACCCAGGCGTTCTTGGGAGGGCTCAACGAGGTGTTTGACCTACAAGAGCTGGAAAAGCTGGGGATCCTGGTGCGGGTACTGAAACTGGAGATAGCCGCTGACCAGATGCAGGTCATTGGGTTTGCGCGGGTTGAGAATTTGGAGGCGCTGACAAGAGCCCAGCAGGTCTCCCTGCGCTAGCAGGGATCCTTGCCCAGGTCTAGCCAGGCTGGCTCGCTTTGCCAAGAGCTTTCTTCGGGGATCCAAAAAGGCTAGGGCTGGGCCTGTCTGCCGGCAGAGGGGGCTTTTCTTCGCTACCCTAGAGCTAGGGAAAACAGGGGGATTGACAGCAATGAGCCACTACGAAGGGCGTCCTACCCAACTCAGCTTCCCTAGGGTGGGGGAGGAACATTCCCCCCGACGGCGTGGCCGGGCCCTGCAGGTGGGGGTGCTTGGCTTTTTGGTGGGACTGGGGGTCATGGGAGGAGCCTGGTGGTACAGCCTGGGGCCGCGGCAAACCTTTTCCTTGTATTGGCTGACCACGGCTGACAACTCTATCTACTACGTGCAGCGGAAGCGCTCCGTTCGTGCCTTTGATGCCCAGGAGGCCATTCGCAGCATTCTGGAGGAGTTGATTGCTGGACCCAAGGATCCCCGCCTCACCACCGCTATTCCCCCCCAGACACGGGTGCTCGACGTACGGGTGGAAGGCAACGATATTTTTCTTAATTTCTCCTCCGAATTTACGCAAGGGGGGGGATCCACAGCCATGATGAGCCGGGTTGCCCAGGTCCTCTACACGGTTACTAGCCAAAACCCTGAAGCGCGGGTCTGGATCTCAGTGGAGGGACATGCCCTCGAAGTGCTGGGGGGAGAAGGACTGATTCTTGACCAACCCCTGACGCGGGCCTCGTTCCTGCCCAGTTTCCCGCTTCCGGCAAACCCAGAGGCAGAGCCTGCTGCCGTATCGGCCTCTTGAAGAGCCGTACCCCCTGCGGTGTAGGGGGAGAGGAAACCGCAAGGCAGCGAGGGGAAGCTGGGCTCAAAAGCTTTGCAATCTACGTTTCCAGCCGTTCAAAGCTGGGGGCCAGCTTCAGGGAGTAGAGAGCGTAACAGGCCAGCAGCCAATTGAGAAGACGAGCTGCAACGCGGGCAGTTGGTCGCGTTGCCGATCCCACCACCACCCCTCCCAAGGAAAGACCGACTACAGGGCGAGCAGCAAAGATGGCCTCGCAAGTTTGTAACAGCTGAAACCAGCTCAGCCCCCCCGGCTCCGGGTGGTGCACTGCCGGCGCCAGCGAGGGATCCAGCACGCTACAGTCCACCACCAAAAACACCGGCTGCTCCGGCACAGCCTTCACCACCTGCTGCGGCTCCCAGGCCTCCTGGGCCCAGAAAATGGGGCTGTGGTGGTCTTTTAGCCAAGCGTAGGCGCGGCCACTGCCGCTGCGCAGCCCCACGTGCACTACGGGCAGCCTGTGTTGGTAGAGCAGCTCCACCCAGGCACCGTTGCTGTAGCTCCCATCTTGATCTGGCTGAGTCATCTCCAGGGGAGGCATTAGGTTGGCATGAGCACTGCAATGCACCACACTGAGGGCCAAGTAGTGCTTCCAAAGGGCACGAATAGCTCCCCAAGTGGCTGCCAAGACCGAAGGCAACAAAACCGGCCATTGGTGCCGCCGCCAGGCCTGGGTCACTGCCGCCTCACACATGCCATAGGGTGGCTCATCCACTAGCCCCGGCAACTGCGCCACTGCCAGTTGATCCACATCGATCCCCAGCCGCGGCTCAAAAGCACACAGTTCTGCGCCGGCGTTGAGGATGGCCAATGGGGCTTGGGTATCCGGGCCAAAGGCAGTGGGGATGAGGACAACCCTGGCGCTGGACTGGGAGCAGGGATGGAGAGACCACTGGGCCATAGGCGGCGCTCTGACTTCTCCCTACCAAGTTACTCGACCCCTCAGTTGCTCGACCTTGGCTGGACCAATGCCCTTAACCCGCTGCAGATCCTCCAAGGAAGAGAAGGGGCGAGCCTCGATAATCCGTTGCGCCAGGTCTGGGCCCACGCCAGGCAGCTGCTCCAGCTCAGCTGCCGTGGCCGTGTTTAAGTTAACAAGGGAGGAGCCGGGGGCAGCGGCTGGTGGCAAAGCAGCTGGCGAAGGGGAAGACCTCCCCTTGGGAACGGCAATAACCTCCCCTTCCAGGAGCTCCGACTCCGAGGGGGAGGAAGCAAGGGCAACCGCCAGAGGATTGGGGCAGCGGCGAGCTGCTTCCTCTACCTCCTGCTGCAGGCGGCGGCTGGGGCCAAAGTGGGCATTGGCAAGGAGCCGTTCGAACTCGCGCACAAAGTGATTTGCCACCTGGCTATTGCGAATGATTAAAAGGTTTTCGTCGTTGAGGTGGTTGGCCGAGAGCGACCAGTTGTGGGAGCCAGTGATTACCGTAGCCTGAGGGGTGCCGGGGTCAACGATGGCGAACTTGTGGTGCAGCTTGTCTCCCGGGGCGAGGTTGGGCACGCCCACAGAGGAGGCGGGCACTGTCCAGGGCAGCCGGGCCGCATCCACCCGGCAGTTTTCGTCCGGGAGCAGCAGCCCCCACATCTCCAGAGTGCGGCTGTAGTCGCGAAAGGCAAAGCCGGGATCAAACACGCCGCGAATCTCCACGTTGCGCTCCTGGCGCAGTTGCCTGAGCTGGTTGGCGATCCCTGAGTCCGTAAAGACAAACAGGGCCAGATCCACTTGCTTTTGTGCTTGGGCCAGGGTGGCTGCGATAATGCCGTTGGAAGTAGCCTCGTAGGGCAGAGAGCGGCTGGCAGGGGAAAAATGCACCCCCACCACGGCATCGCCAATGAACACCGTCTCCAGGGGGCGCTTGTGCTTGCGCACGCCAAAGCGGCTGTCGGGCAACCCTCCCGGCCCATCTCCCCACATGAGGTTGAATTCCTCGGTGTAGAGACGGGCCAGCTCGGGGCTATCGAGCAGCAGGAGGTGGTTGGCGTTGCCCACGCTGCCAGGAGCAGCGAAATCCCCGTGAATATCGGAGAGGGTGAAATTGGCTGATCCGGTCAGCACCCGTTGCCCGTCGATAATCACAAACTTGTGGTGCATCAGGCCGCTGCCCTTGGAGCCGTCGGCGGTGTCGTCTAGCCACGGTACCTGGCCTCTATCCAGCAAGGCGTACACATCCCGGCTGGCAATCTCCTCCGGGGAAAATCGCCCATCCCGATTCACATCCACCAGGTGGCGGTACTCTTCGAACTTTTGGCGACTGCGCTCGTCCAGCGCCTGCACCTCAGCAGGGGTAAGCCGGTGCCAGGCCCGCACGTAGGTGTTTTCGGTAATCACCCGCACTGGGATCCCCGCCTGACGCCGCTCTGCCAGGGCCTGGGCAACTAGAGGCAGGTTCAACTCTTGCACCGCCACATCCACCGACTGCCGAGCAGAGCGAATCTGGGAGATAATCAACTCCTCCAGGTTGTAGCCGTAGCGGTAGATCTGGCGATAGGGATCGCGATAGGTGCTCTCGCGGCTTTGGTTAAACGCCACCCGGATGCGAGGGTGCTGCGGCAGAGGGGCCAGGGTGGGCAGCTCTGGCTCTTGAGGGTAAGGCCGGGGTCGGGGGCCCACCCAGTAGCCAATTGCCACCAGGATCAGCAGCAGGACAGCCCACGGCAGCCAACGCCGCAGTTGCCGCCGCCAAGAAGGGGTCTCCTTCATCTCTCTTCCTCCCACAACCTCACCCAGAATACCCAAGCGGCCTGCTGCTCCGGCCACAGCTATCCCACCGCAACAGGGCTTCAGGCAGGCTTAAGATCAGCTCCAGCAACGTTGGGAGGCCTGGCGTGGAACGTTCCAAATGGGTAGCTATGATTACGGGAGTTCTGGCTATTGCCCTAGGGGTGGGCTACCTCTTGCTGGTAGAGCTATTGGACTACCGCGGGAGCAAGTTTTTGCCAGCGCCGCTGGAGCCACCAGCGATCTTGGGATCTTTGGCAGGGATCCCGGGGCCACGGGCGCTCCTTGGCGCTTGCCTTTCTGGTTTATTCCCTAGCTGGGGCTAGACTCAGCCGTCTCCGCACCGGCTTACCCGAAAAAATTGTATGCTCAGCTACAGTAAGCCTATGCTAGAGAAGCGGCTGCGGCTCCCGCCTGCGCCAGGGTTACCAGCGGAGAGGGTTCAGCCCTTTTAAATCCGCGATTGCTTCAGGAGCCGTTCCGGGTTGGGCCTTTGGGCAAGCTGTGGGTTGGCATGGTGTTGTCGCGCTCCACTTGGCTGTGGTTGTTGACAGGGCTGGGCCTGGTAGCCTTGAGCCAGTACCTGCAGTGGGTTGGCGGCCTCCACAGCTTTATCGCCTCCTATTCGAGGCTGCTGGCCGACCTGACCGTGGCTGGCCTCCTAGGAGGAACAGTGGCAGCGGGGCTGGCGGTGCGCCACTGGTGGCAGCAGGCTGGCCAAGGCCAAAAGGAGCCCACGCCAGGGGCCAAGCCGCGGCGGGTTAAGTTGACGCGGGATCAGGTCCAGGCAGATCTCCAGGATGTCGATCGCCTCATCCAGAAGCTGCAAAACGACATCAGCCGCCGTGCCCTGCAGGCCAAGAGACAGGAGATTGATCAGCGGCTGGCTGAGGAAGCATTGCACCTAGTGGTGTTCGGCACTGCTTCTGCTGGCAAAACCTCTCTCATCAACGCTCTGCTAGGGCGGCCTGTGGGGGAAACCGCCCCCACGCTGGGCACTACCCAGCAGGGATCCATTTACACCTATCAGCTGGAGGGCTGGAGCGGCTCCATTTACCTCACCGATACCCCTGGGCTATTGACCATTGGCGGTGCCGGCGAAGCCGATGCCCGCGCCCTGGCCCAGAAAGCAGATCTATTGATTGTGGTGGTGGCGGGGGATCTGCTGGCTTCGGAATACATGGAGCTACTGGAGTTGGCCCGCTTGGGGAAAGCCACTATCTTGGCCCTCAACAAAACCGATCAAATGCCGCCGGAGGATGTGGAGACCATCCTGGCCCACCTACGCCGCCGCACGGCCGGCGTCCTTCCTCCGGAGCAGGTGGTGGCCATTGCTGCTGACCCCGAGCCCTTGAAAGTCCGCTACTGCTTCCCAGACGGGTCTCGGCAGGAAACTTGGGAGCCGCAGCCCCCTGATCTTGCCGCCCTCACCCAGCAGATGGCCCGCCTACTGCAGCAAAAGGGATCCCATCTGCGCCTAGCCAACGCCCTCCTGCAAACCCGAACCCTCAGCGAAGCCGTCCAGCAGGCCCTGCGGGAAGAGCGCTGCCAACGGGGCCGCCAGATTGTGGAGCGGATGCAATGGGCAACGGCTGCGGCTCTAGCCGTGACTCCCCTCCCCGCTTTGGATGTCCTGGCGGGAGTGGCCATCCAGGCGCGCATGATTGGAGAGCTGCACCAGCTTTTCGATCGCCGCATTACCCTGCAGCAGGCTCAGGCCATTGCCCACCGCTTGGCCCAAATGATTGTGCAACTCGGGGGACTGGAGCTAGCTACCCACGCCCTTGGCTCCGCCCTCAAAGCTAGCCCCTGGATGCTCATGGGGATCCCTCTGCAGGCAGCCAGCGGCGCCTATCTGACGCGGGTGGCGGGGCTCAGCTACCTGGAGTGGCTGCAGTCGGGGGAGCCTTGGCAGGAGGAGCTCCTGCAAGAGCAGCTGAGGCAGCAGCTCCAGAACGGCCATCCTCTGGCTTTCCTCAAACAGTTAGCTCGCCAAGCCCTTTCCAGCAGCTAGCCGGGGACTTGCCCAAAGCAGCACCCCTACAGCACTGCTAGGGGTAACGGTAACGGGACTGGGCGGATTTGAACCGCCGACCTAGCGCTTAGGAGGCGCTTGCTCTATCCAGGCTGAGCTACAGCCCCAGGTCCAACACCCCACTGGCTCTACCCATCTTAACCCCCAACCTACCCTACGCTAGAGCCAAGGGAAACCGAGCAGCCCTCCAGCTTAAGGAACGACTGTCAAGGCCTGCGGCAATTGTTTGTCAAGCTACTCCCCTGGAGTTGGTGGTAGGTTAGAAGGATGGAAGTTTAAGGGGGCAAGCTTTTGCCGAGCGACCTGCTGATCCGCAATGCAGAGCTGGTAGTGCCGGAAGGGGATCCCTGGGTGGGAGATGTGCTGGTGCGGGACGGCCGGATTGCCCAGATTGGCCAGTATCTCCCGCTGGAGGGGGTGGCTAGGGTCATCGATGCTGAAGGCCATACCCTGATGCCGGGAGTCATCGATCCCCAAGTTCACTTTCGCGAGCCAGGCCGCGAGCACAAAGAAGACCTCCAGACCGGATCCTGGGCCTGCGCCCGCGGCGGGGTAACCAGCTTTTTGGAGATGCCCAATACAGATCCACCAACAATTGACCAGAGAGCACTAGAGGACAAATTGGCGCGGGCCGCCAGCAAGTGCGTAGTCAACTACGGCTTTTTCATTGGAGCCACTGCCGATAACCTAAAAGAGCTGCAACGGGTGCAAGGAGCCTGTGGCATCAAGATCTTCATGGGATCCCAACATGGCCCCTTGCTAGTGGACGACCCGCTGGTGCTGGAGCGGATCTTTGCCGAGACAGATCCCAATTTTGTCATTGCTGTCCACGCTGAAGATCACGCTCGCATTCAGGCCCGCCGAGCTCTCTTTGCTGGACGTACAGATGTGGCGGTTCACTCCCTAATTCAGGATGAAGAAGCAGCCCTGATTGCCTCGCGCCGAGCTTTAGACTTGGCCACTCGCTACCGCCATCGCCTGCATATCTTGCACCTTTCCACGGGCCTGGAAGTGGAGCTGCTGCGCCAGCACAAGCCAGTTTGGGTTAGCGCCGAGGTAACGCCTCAGCACCTGCTGCTTAGCACTGCTGATTACGCCCGCCTGGGCTCCCTGGTCCAGATGAACCCGCCGCTGCGGGATGCGGCTAACCTAGCCCAGCTCTGGCAGGGGCTGCAGGAGGGCATCCTCGATTGCATCGCCACCGACCACGCCCCTCATACCTTGCAAGAAAAGGCCCAGCCCTACCCCCACTCCCCTTCTGGTATGCCCGGGGTGGAGACAGCCCTGCCGCTGATGCTGACTGCCGCGCAGCAGGGCCGCTGTAGCCTGCGCCAGGTGGTGCAGTGGATGTGTGAGGCGCCAGCCCGCCTCTATGGGATCCCCAACAAAGGGCGGCTGCAGGTGGGCTACGATGCTGACCTGGTGCTGGTGGATCGCCGCACGCCCAAGCCGGTACGACGGGAAGAGCTGCTAACCAAATGCGGCTGGAGCCCCTTTGAGGGGTGGGAATTGGTGGGCTGGCCCTTACTAACCATTGTGGGCGGACAGATTGTCTTTCAAAACGGCCAGGTGGATCCCTCGGTGCGAGGCCAGGCCCTAACCTTTCTTCGCTAGGGAGATTCCCCCGTGGACTGGAGGTAACCCCTTCCGTGGGTTCCCCCTCGCCCTAGAATAGGCTCCATGGACAGTCAAACAAAACCAACCCCCGCGATCACACCCGTTCTGGTACTTGCCGGCCTAACCGGAGCAGGGAAAACTTTGGCCATTCAGCAATTGGAGCAGCTGGGCTACACCGGCCTGGAAGGGATCCCGCCCAGTCAGGTGATCCCCTTGGTTGAGGCCATGCGGCCCCACCACGCCGCTTTGGCCATCAGTTTGAATCTCCACGCCCAAGAGTATCGGGAGCAGCTCTGCGAGTTGGCCGCCTGGATGCAAGCCCAAGGGATCCCTTTCCTGTTCCTCGAAGCCCGGCCCCTCGTCTTGCTCAGTCGCCTCAGCGCCCAGCGCCGCCCCCACCCCCACCATACCGGCGGCGGCCTGCTGGCGGCCATCGAGCAAGAAATACGCGAACTAGCACCGATCCGGCAGCACTGCACCCACCTGCTGGATACCTCGGAGCTCAATAGCCAGCAACTGCGGCAGCAATTGCAAGCCTTGGTGCAGGGGATCCCCCAACCTCTTAACTTGCGGCTGGTTAGCTTTGGCTTCAAGTACGGCGTTCCTCCCGATGTCAACCTGGTGTTTGACGTGCGCTTTCTGCCCAACCCCTTCTTTCAACCCCATCTGCGCCACCTAACCGGCCAGGATCCCGCGTTGCAGGAGTTTCTCTTTGCTGACCCCCTGACCCAGTCCACCTACCAGCAGATCCTTTCCCTGCTGCGGGCCTGGTGGCCCCACTATCGAGCAGAACGGCGGCCCCACCTAACCGTAGCCATTGGCTGTACCGGCGGGCAACACCGCTCCGTGGCTTTGGTGGAACGCTTGGCCCAGGATTTGCAGCCCTGGACCCTCCCTGCCAACGGCTCTGGCCTGCCCGAGCTCAACCTCCAGGTAGAGCACTGCCATTTGTTGGAGTCGCAGCGGGAGCTGGAAGCCTGCTTTGGAGCACCGCCGGCTGACCTCGGCAATGGGCAACCAAAGGTTAGGATGCCTTTGGCCGGCGTTCCTGTCCCCTCCCATGAGCAAACCTGAGCCCCACAACAAGTCCCTCGTTCGGGGGCCTCGCCGCCGCAAGACTGCCGGGTGGCGAAGTGCCTGGAAATGGCTCTTCCCCGGCCTAGCCGTCAAACGCTGGCTTAGCCTGGCGATGGGGGGCGTGCTGCTGATGCTGCTGGGCATTGCCATCTGGACAGAATTGACCCCCATCTTTCGCCTGAAGCGGCTAATTGACCTTACCCTGCGCTTAATCACCACCTGGATCCCGAACAAGGTCAGTGGCCCCTTGGTAACTGGGATTGGTTTGGCAATGGTGGTGCTGGGCTTCCGCAGCGCCATGCGCTCCATTGAAGATGTGCTGATCCCAGAAGGAGACGAGGCGCTGGTGGATAAGCTCCTCTTGCGGCGGCGTCTGAGCCGTGGCCCTCGCATTGTGGTGCTGGGGGGCGGCACCGGCCTTTCTAACCTGCTGCGAGGGTTGAAGCGCTACAGCTCCAACATCACCGCCATTGTTACTGTGGCCGACGACGGCGGTTCTTCAGGGCGCTTGCGGCGGGAGATCGGCGTGTTGCCCCCTGGTGACATCCGCAACTGCCTCACGGCTTTGGCCAACGAAGAAAAGTTGCTCACGGAGCTGTTTCAATACCGCTTCCAAGCCGGGGAAGGGCTGACCGGGCACAGCTTTGGCAACCTGTTCATCACCGCCCTCACCGCCGTGACCGGCGGCGACCTCATCCGGGCCATCACCGCCACCTCGCAGGTCTTGGCCATTCAGGGACGAGTACTGCCGGCTACCCTGGCGGACGTCACCCTCTGGGCGGAGCTAAGCGATGGCCGTCGCGTGGTGGGCGAGTCCAACATTGCCAAAGCCAGGGGGCGCATCTGTCGCATTGGCTGCGACCCGCCCAACCCTCCCGCCTTGCCTGAGGCTATCGAGGCCATTGAAGCGGCAGAGTTTGTGGTGCTGGGGCCGGGCAGCCTCTACACCAGCATCATCCCCAACCTTTTGATCCCGGAAATTGTGGAAGCCTTGGCCAAGAACATGGCACCCCACATCTACGTGTGCAACATCATGACGGAGCCGGGAGAAACCGACGGCTACACCGTTGGGGATCACGTCATGGCTTTGGATCGGGTGGCGGGCGTGCGCCTGTTCGATGCTGTCCTGGTGCAACGGGATCCCCCTTCCCCCCGCGCCCTAGAACATTACCGCCGCAACGGTTCCGAGTTTGTGGTCTTGGATCCGGATAAGCTGGCCTACCTGGGTTGTCGGGCCGTCTTGGCTAACGTCATGCAGGAAGATCCCGAGACTGGCTTGGTGCGCCACAACCCTGAACGCCTGGCGGCGATGCTGATGCGCTGGTTCGACAGACACCGCTAAACCACCCCACAGCTCCACCTTGCTAAGGGCTAGCCGTAGCCACTAGCTCCTGGCGGCCAAGTCGTGCCCCTCTATCCCCTTGCAGGAAAGGCTAGGGATCAACCCTAGCCCCAAGAAGCCTGAACTCGTGAGGTTGTCAAGTAGGTCCGTCGAGGCCGCATTTTGAGGCCAGGACGGCAAGAGTTTAAGAAAAACCGGCAATGGCTTGCCCCGACGGAGGACACACAAATTGGGCCACTCGATCCGGGCTATAGGCCTAGCCTTCTCGGTTTCCAGGAGAGATTTGTGGCAGCAGGTTTAAAGCTGGAAGTCTTGGGGAAAATGGGCCAGGATCGAGTTAAGGGATCCCAAGGTGGGAAAATCCCGGCAAGTTGTTAGCTTTGGAGGTTGGGCGCCAATGGTAAGGTTGTTCCCATCCCTCTTTAAGAAGACTTCCGACCGCTGGGCTGGGATCCCGTGTGCTCCTAGTCCCTCTTCTTCTTCCAACGGTGAGGCGGAGCCTTGTCCTTTTGCTGCCCAACGGGAACAGATGGTGAAGGAGCAGATCTTGCAGCGAGGGATCCGGGATCCGCGGGTGCTGGAAGCAATGCGCAAAGTGCCGCGTCACCTTTTTGTTCCCCCTGGGCTGCGGGATCGCGCCTACAGGGATTGCCCACTGCCCATCGGCTACGGCCAGACCATTTCTCAGCCCTATATCGTTGCCTTCATGACCGAGGCGGCCTGCCTCACCCCTCAGTCCGTGGTGTTGGAAATCGGCAGCGGGTCTGGCTATCAGACGGCCATTTTGGCCGAGCTGGCCCGACAGGTGTATAGCCTGGAGCGGCTGGCCCCCTTGGCTGCTCGCGCCCAGCAAACCCTTGCTGCCTTAGGCTACCGCAACGTGGAGGTGCGCCAGGGAGATGGCTATCAAGGTTGGCCGGAACACGCTCCCTACGACGCTATTGTGGTTACAGCCGCACCCCCCGCTGTGCCGACAGCGCTTCTGGAGCAACTGGCGGTGGGCGGTACCCTGGTGGTGCCGGTAGGCGAAAGCCAGGGATCCCAATCCTTGCTGATCCTCCACAAAACCCCCGAAGGAGTGGTGCAAAAGGAGGCTTTCCCCGTGCAGTTTGTGCCCATGGTCTAGATCTTCAGTCTAGATCTTCAGGAGACAGCCCAGAGCTGAGCGCGAATGTGCAGCGCCAGGGAGGGGAGATCGGTAATCAGTCCCCGCACCTCCCCCACGGGCGGACGCAGGCAAAAGGCCATGATCTCCGGGTCGTTCACCGTCCAGACGTAGAGCGGTATCCGGGCTTGGGCTGCTGCTGCCAAAAACGGCAAGTCCAGCCAACAGTAGTGGGGGGCAAGAAAATCCGCTCCCACCTCCCGGCAATAGGCCAAGGGGGATCCCGCTGGCTGCGCCTCCACCAAAAGGCCAACCTGGAAGGCAGGATCTAAGTCGCCGCGGCGCAAAAGCTCTTTCAGCCGCCTTACCACCTGGGGCAAAAAGGAGGTGAGCACGCAGGCCGCCGGGGAAAGTTGCTTGCTAATCAAGGCAAGGAGTTGTTCTTCGTAGCCGGCCTCCTTCAGCTCGAGGTCGAGGGCAATTTTGCCTCCAACCTGAAGCAGCACCTCCTCTAAGGTGGGAATCGTGGGCTTGCGGGCGCGGATCTCGGCCCAGGTGAGCGCCGCCAACGGCTGCCCCTCCAGCTCAGCGTCGTGGAAAACCAGAAGGATCCCGTCGCGGCTGCGGCGCACATCCAGCTCGATCCCGTCGGCCCCACTTTCAATGGCCGCTGTAAAAGCAGCCAGGGTATTCTCCTCAGCATGGGTGTGATCCCCCCGGTGGGCCACGATCTGGGTGGGAAAGCGATAAGCTGGAGGAGTGGAAGCCATCCCTACAGCCATGGATCCAGCCGAAGTTGCCGCCCTAAAAGAGCGCATTAAGCGTATCCGCGAGCGCCGACCAGCCCTAGTCAAGCTTTTGGAAAGGCCAGATCTAGGTAGCTTGCGTGTCGATGTCAATCAAGCCCTAGAGGAAATCGACGAGCTGCTGCAAGAGTTTGAGCAGACCTTTGGCCCGCAGGACTAGCCGGCCTGGGTAAGCTCTTGCAACTGGGCCAAGACCTCGGCACTGTGCCGGTAGGGGTTGACAATTGGGTAAATAGCCCGCAGGATCCCGTCAGGATCAATGAGGAAGGTGTTGCGCAGGGCCATGTCCCCCATCCACGAGCCGTAGGCGCGGCTGGCCTTGCCCTCGGGATCCGACAGTAAAAGAAATTGCAGCCCCTCCGCTGAGCAGAAACGGCGGTGGGAGTCAACTGAGTCGGCGCTCACCCCCACAATCTCCGCCCCTAGAGCCCGAAACTTAGGCAGATCCTGCTGAAAGCGGCGGGCCTCAATGGTACACCCAGAAGTGAAGTCGCGAGGGTAGAAGTAGAGCACCACCCACTTGCCGCGAAAATCCGCCAACCGCCGCAGCTGCCCTGACTGATCCAGCAGCGCAAACTCCGGCGCCGGCGCCCCAATCTCTGGCAGGGGGGTGGTGCCCCACTGCGCCAGAGCAGGCTGAGCTCCTGCCAAGCTCACCAGCAGAGTCGCCAACAATCCTGCAAGACCCAACCAGCCCCAGATCCTGCCCCCTCTTTTGAGCACCACTGCAACTCCTCTCCAGCTCTCTGGCTCTAGTTTACATAACTTCATGGCAACCACTTGCAGAGCAAAAGCTGGGGTGGGATCCCCAGCCACCGCCAAAGTTGAGAGGTGCGCTGGACGGGAGTGTAGCGCAGTTGGGCGTAGAGCTGCCGGGCGGGCAGATTGTCTTCCACCACGTGCAAATGCAACTGGCGATAGCCCCACTCCTGCACCACCACCTCGGCGCTGAGCAAAAGCTGCCGCGCAATTCCCCGCCGTCGCCACTCCGGCAGCACCGCTAAGTTGGCAAGGTAGGGATACTTCCCGTGGGCCATGGCCCGCAGCGAGATCTCGGCAGTCCCCACCACTTCTGCCCCTACTGCTGCTGCTAGGCAACGGTAGTAGGGATCCCGGCCTGCCAGCTTGAGGCGTAAATCCTCGCGAATGATGAGTTTGTGAATTGGGTGCAGCCAGCGCTGCAAGCCTAGGGGTGGATAAAAGACCCGGGCAAGAACCTCCGCCACAGGATCCAAATCAGCCGCGGTGGCAGGATAAACCACCAAGGAGGGCAGTAGGGAGGAAGGGCTCAAGGATCCCTAGCAAGCATCGCTACCATTTTCGCAGACAAGTTGCCGGCAACCTGCCAAATGCCAAAAAGAGATGGCGGCCCCTACTTGAGAACCGCCACCGCCCCCATCAACCAAAGCCTATCTTCACCACCTGCGCCCTCCGCCCTACAGATCGCTAGCATAGCGAGCTGAGCCTTTGCCGCGGTAGATATCATCTGTGATGGGCTGGTAGCCGACTTCCACCAAATCGGACTTGGCAGGCGTGAACACCCGGATAACTGCTCTAGCAATTTTTGCCAGAAAGGCAAACATAAAAACCTCCTGCAAGCGAAAGTAAACCATTATCGGCCACAGCTTTCTTCTTAAGCAAAATCCTGCCTTGCCAGAGCCTGCAGGGGGAGCACCTGGACCTCACCGAGGCACCGGTTTTCCACCTCTTCTTCGATCCTCGCTGATCCTCGCTGGAGACTCGAAATAGCAGACCGGCACTTCCAGAAGCAACAGCGCCCACTGTCTTTCTCACCTTCCTAGAAGAGGTAAGCGACCTCCTGCGCTACAGTGCCTTCCTTCGGCAAGCCCGGCAGCTATTCGATGTAGCTCCCATGTCCCTTGCTTAGGGGGAAAACCTGTCGTAGAGGCCAGGTGCTCGTCTGGGCAAGACCACCACTTGCTTAATGTACCTGCCAGCACAACTTGGCGGGAGCTTACTTGAAATCGACTCGAGAAGTTGTCTGGCTTGGGGTTTTGAAGCTGAGCAAGCTGCAAGCTGGTGGCTTGCCCCGCTCCTAGATTTGGGATACTACCTCCTTTCCTGAATCACTACACTTTTAATCTAGCTCAGGCTGGGTACTCCTACAGTGGATAGCAACTGTCTTTAACAGACTAGATTATTTCTTCAATTGGCTTGCTATTTTTCTTCACGGGCGCCACCTAAATCCCATTTCTCTCCCAGAGAGGAGCCCACTTTTTGGGAACTTTTTGGCAGGCAGGCCAGTCGAAGGGAACTGCAGTTCCGAGGCCACAGGATTAGCAGAGAAAAGTAGGGGGGGCGGTAGTCGGCCAATCCGTCGAGGGTGGGAAAAAGGGCTTGCTGGGGCCAACCAGCCCAGACCACCAGGCTGGCCTGCTGCAACCAGCCTCTTTCGGCCAGCCACTGCCAAACTTGGGGGTAGACAGAAGCCACCTTCATGAGGACAACCACATCAGCCCAAGCACAGGCCTCCTCCAGCTCTGCTAGGGCAAAAAGAGCTGGCAAGATGGCCAATTTCTCAGGGCCAAGGGCCAAGGGAGATCCCAGGGCCGCCGCAGCAGCCAGAGGGGAGGATACTCCCGGTATGGCCTGGATGAGCACGTCGGGGAGCCGCTGCCGCAGGGCCTGGGCCAGGTAGGCGAAGGTGCTGTAAAGACCCACATCCCCTTCGCAAACAAAGACCACATCTTCTCCTCGTTCTAGGGGGGGGGCCAGTTGCTCGGCAGCTGCTTCCCAGGCCCCTTGGAGGAGCTCAGGTTGGAGGACAAAGGGTAGATGCAGCGGCAGCAGAGTTTGCTCCGGCCGCAGCCAAGGACGGACGATTTGGTAGGCCAAGCCCGGCTGGCCGTCAGCATTTTGGGGGCAGGCCACCCACTTGGCGGCCTGGAGAATCCGCACTGCCTTCAGGGTAAGCCACTCAGGATCCCCTGCTCCGGCACTGACACCCCAAAAAGTTCCCAAACCCATGCCAGCGTATGTCTAGGAGGCTTCGCCCTCCGGCTTCTCCAAGCTAGAGCTGGCAGCCTCGGAGCCCCCCTCAGGCGCTGGGGAGCTCTGCTCGGCGTGCCTTTTGCTCTCTGCAGCTAGATAACCCAAAGCTTCCTGGAGGGAGTTGCGCAGAGCCAGGAACTTCTCCAGCCGCACCAGCTTTACCGTTTGGGTAATGCGAGGGTTACTGACCACCTGGAAGATGCCCCCACGGCCCTGTACCAGTTTGGCCAGTTGTACCAGGGCGCCGACGCCAGAGCTGTCAATGAAGTCGATCCCTGTCAAATCGAGGACAAGGTTGGGGGATCCCTCTTCTAGGTGCTTGGTAACCACTTTCACGAACACTGGCTCAGAAAAAGCATCAAGGAGGCCTGTCAGGCGAAAGACCTGGCAGTTTTCCAAGGCTTCGTAGCTGCCACGCAAACTAACTGTCAGAGACAGAGGTTCCGGAATGGCTTTTCTCCTTTTATCTCCCGACTGCTCCAAACTATACACCAGTGGACAAAGCTGTAAGCACCCCACACCACCAACGCAGCCGCTCTCGCAGCCTTACTCTGTCCGCTGTTGGTGCTTTTTCCTACTTCCTCAACCCACAGCGCGGGGCAGGCTACCCCTAGGGCCGGAGGGATCCTCCCCACAAGCTGGGGGTGGAGACAAAGTACTGGTGGGCTTCATTGTAGACAGCTGGACGAAGATCTGCAAATGAAGGCCTAGGTTAGAAGCTGAGCCCGCCGCCCTTAGCATCCCTGTTCCCTCAGCGAGGGCGTATTTGAGCAGGGGACTGCGTCTAGGAGTAGGGAGTTCTTCTCTCTGGCCCCTCATGGCAAGCCAGGAGTCCTTGGGTAGGATGGGGGCAGTTTTGGCTGTCCCCGAGGAGGCCAGCCTATAGGCCAAGCAGGGCTTCTCAAAAGGGGTGCTCCGGATCCCTGAGGGTAGGTGTTGGGCAAAGATCAGCACAACAAAGAGGGTAAAGTGCCGCAGCGACCATTTCCCCTCTCCTGCTGGATAAGGATAGGGGGGGGCTTAGGCTTGAGCTTGACGGCTGCTGCTTTCGGGGCTGCCTGGGGCATCGGGGCCTACCTTCAAGATCACGTGCTGCCGCAGGTAGAAGAAACCCTCTCGCAGGCGATGCGCCGGCGGGTGGAATTGGGAGAGGTGAGGCTTGTTGCTCCCTGGGGGCTACGGCTGGGAGAAAGCCGCATCGAACATTTGGCCAGCATTGGCTCTATTGACCTCAGCCCCGACTTTTGGACCTGGCTACAAACAGGCCAGTGGGCGCTCAACATTACCCTGAACCAGCCCCAGTTGCTGTGGATGGAAACGCTGGATCGCGGCTGGGCAGATGTGCAGTTTCAACTCCCAGAAGGAGAGGGATCCCTGCCTGTCCAGGAGCTGTACGTCCGTTTGCAGGAGGGATCCCTGACGGCCATCCCTTTAGTGGGGGAGCGGCGGCAGTTTGACCATCTGCAGGGCCAGCTGCAGGTGCGGCTGAGTGCCCCGCCGGGGGAGGGGGGCGGAGGACAGGCCAGCTTCCAGCTCTCGGCACGACTGCAAGGAGGGTACCCCCTGCAGCTTAGGGGGGTGGTGGATTTTGCCCAGGCTGCTGGCTCGGTAACCCTTGCTGCTGCCCGCCTCCCCTTGGAGCTGCTGCCCAGCGTGCTGCCGGCGGCGCCCTTGACTGAGGTGGAGGGGGAAGCTGCTCTAGATCTCCAAGTCCTCTGGGGAGGAGAACGCCCTCTGGAATTGAGGGGCCAAGCCCACATCCAGCAGGCACGGCTGGGGTTGGAGAGGCTGCCGCATCCTTTTGAAGCAGTCAGAGGCTCCGTTCGCTTTACCCTAGAGGAGCTGGAGCTGCAGGGGGTGAGCGGTCGTTTTGGCCAGCTCTCTTTCAGGGATCTCAACGGCTCCATTGCCTTCGCCAACAGCGAGGGATTCACTCTGCAAGCTGTCATGGCCCCAGCCAGCCTGCAGCAAATCCAGGAGACTTTCAACTTTGAGCTGCCGGTGGCGGCGGCAGGGGTGGTGGCGGGATCCCTGGCGGTTACTGGCCCGCTCGAGGGGCCGCAGCTCCAAGGGCAGTTGCAAGGGATCTCGCCGGGGCAGGTGGATCGCCTGGTGGTGCCGGAATATGCTTTTGGCTTCCGCTGGGCCGGCCAGACCTTGGCTTTTGAGAACATCGACCTGAAGGCCGTAGGTGGACGCGTCCAGGGATCTGGACAACTGCAATGGGCTGCCGGCTTGGTGGGCCACTTCCAGTTGCAGGTGACGGAGGCTAACCCCGAGCAGGTGCTGACCCTCTACGGCGTCAACCTGCCGCGGCGGGGCAAGCGGCCCTGGGCGGGACCAGTAAGCGCTCAGGTACAGGTGGCGCTAACGGGATCCCAGCCCCAGGTGGAGGCCACCTGGGAAACCCAAGGGGGAGAGATTGCCGGCAGAGGACAGCTTCAGATCTTGCCCGAGGGGGGGGGCTGGGCGGTGGAGGTGCCACAGGCGGTGTTGGAGCTGGGCGGGGGGCAGGCCCAGGTGGCGGGGCGGTGGGCGGCAGGGCAACTCCAGGCGCAGCTGGCTCCCCAGGATCTGCCGCTGGCCTTTTTTAACCCCCAGTGGCCGGGATTCCTCTCCGGGGAGCTGACGGCGCAGGTGAACACAGCGGCGGCGGCGGAGGTGGGTTTCCTGGCGGCGTTGCGGGCCCAGGGATCCCTGGCGCTGTCGCAGCTTGGGGAGGAAAAGGGCCTGGGGCTAGCCGATTCCATCAGAGGCCAGGTGGCCTGGGATGGCGGGGGCTTGGCAATCCAAGCAGCAGAAGTCCTGGCCGGCACCACCCGCTTGGCCAGGGTAGAGGGACGGATCCCCGTAGACCCGCAGACGCTGCAGGTGGGATCCCTGGATCTGAGCTTTGCCGCCGACGGGATCCCCCTGGCAGAAGTACTCGGCCTGCCGCCGAGGGTGGCGGGGGTGCTGCAGGGCTCCGGGCAGCTCCGCGGATCGCTGGAGGAGTTGCAGGTGACTGGCGAGGCCCAGTTGCGCGGCTTGCAGGTGGGGGAGGTGGCCTTTGCCGACTTGGCCGGGCCCTTTAGCTGGTCTAGGCAGGGGACGGCGGTGGAGCTAGCGGGGGCGCGGGAGCGGCTAGCGCTGCAGTTGGATCCCCAGTTTCGGCCCTTGCAGTTCGAGCTGCGGCGGGGCGAGGCGGAACTGCGCGGCCAACGACAGCAAGATAGGCTCCAGGTGGTGGCAAACCGCTTACCACTGGCTTGGCTGGGAGGGTTGGCTGCCGGGCCCTGGGCCAGCTTACAGGGGAGGCTGGACGGCGAGGTGGCGCTTGACCTAGCCAGTGGCGCTGCTCAAGGTCAAGCTGCGGTCCAGGGGCTGCGGCTGGGCGACCTCGAGGTGCAGGGCCTCGCAGTGGATTTCGCTTACCACCCTGGAGACAACTCCCGCCCCGCTCGTCTGACCCTTGCCCAAGCCCAACTGGAGCTCTTTGAGAGCCTCTACACCGCCAGCGGCACCCTGGAGCTGCCGACGACCTCTCTGGATCCCACCTCGGCGGTTCCCGTTCCCCAGATCGACCTGCAGATCAGCACCCGCCGGGGCCGCCTGGAAGATATCATCTCTACTTTCAAGTGGCGGAAGTGGAGCGATATCACCAGCCGCGGTTTTCGGCTGCCACCTTTGGGCCCTGCCGCGGTGCTGCGGACGGATCCGGTTGGTCTGCCCAACCATCCCCTCTGGGAGCAGCTAGAATACTACGCCCAGATCCTGGCCGCCCACCTGGAGACCCTGGCCAGCCGCATGGATCCCCGCCTTCCGCCGCCCACTAGCTGGCGGGGAGAATTCCAGGCCAGCGTCAGCTTGGCTGGCAGCCTCAACCGGCCCAGCGTCAGCTTTCACCTGGAGGGCCGGAATTGGCAAGCAGAGGAGTTTGCTGTCGAAAGCCTCACCGCCACCGGCAGCCTGGTCGAGGGGGCGGTAGTGCTGCAGCCGCTGCTGTTGCGCAGTGGGGAACGCCAAGCCCTTTTCACCGGCAAGGTGGGCTGGGAGAAACAGTCGGGATCCCTGCAAATTCAAGGATTTCCTCTGGCCTTGCTGGATCGCTTCTTGCCCGCTGGGCTGGAACTCCAAGGGGATCTCAACCTGGAGGTGGAGCTGGCAGGCAACCTGCGGGATCCCCATGCCCGCGGCTCCCTGACGGTGGTGAACGCCCAGATCAACCAGGTGCCGCTGCGGGAGGTGAGGGGGCAATTCGACTACCACCAGGGACAACTGCGCCTGGAGGGCGCCCTGCTGGCCAACGGTGACGAGCCGGTCCGCCTTTCCGGCCTGGTGCCCTACACCCTGCCCTTTGCGGAGGTGCAGGCCGCCGCGGATCAGATCGACCTCAGCCTGCAAGCTGAGAATGGCGGCCTGCGCCTAATCAACCTCCTCACCGACCAGGTGCGCTGGGAAGGCGGCCAAAGCCAACTGGAGCTAACCATCCGCGGCACCTTGCAAGAGCCCAGCCTGCAGGGGAACCTCAGCCTTAGCTCCGGGATCCTCAAACTGGCCACCCTGCCGGAGCCCATCACCGACCTGACCGGCCAAATTGTCTTTAACCTCCACCAATTGGAGGTGCGGGAGCTGCGGGGACAGTTGGGCGGCGGATCCCTGTTGGCCAACGGCTTTTTGCCGGTCAACTCCCGCGGCGCCCTGCAGAGGGACGAGACCGCGCCACCCTTGACGCTGCAACTGCAAGGGATCCAGCTCACCCTGCCCAACCTCTACAGCGGCCGCTTGGAGGGAGAGGTGACGGTGGGCGGCCTGCTGCTGCGGCCTTTGCTCGAGGGGCGCCTAGAGGTTTCCCAAGGGGTTGTAGATGTCAGCCCCCGTCCTGGAAAAGAGGAAGCGGCGGCAACTCCTGCAAACTCGCCTCAGGCGGATCCCTTCTGGCAGCCGCGGCTCAACGGTCTAGAGCTGGTCTTGGGGCCTGGGATCCGCGTGCAGCGCCCCAACCTATTTGAATTCAACGCCAGCGGCAGCTTGCGCCTGTTCGGCACTCCCCAAGATCTACGTCCGGCGGGCACCATTGCCCTGGAGCGAGGCCGCGTCAGCTTGCCCGTTGCCACTTTTCGCCTGGATCGCTCCCGCCCCAACACCGCCACCTTTGACCTGGACAACCCCTTCGATCCTTTCTTAAACCTGCACCTAGTGACCCAAGTCTTCGAGGTGTACCGCTTTCCCCAAGATCTGTCCTCCTTCGACAACACCCGCAACCTGCCGGGATCCCAGCAGAGCATTGAGATCTTTGCCACTGTCAACGGCCGGGCCAGCCAACTGGCCGAAGCGGATCCCCGCAAGGGAGTTCTGGCCCTTTCCAGCAGCCCCAGCCGCTCCCCCGAAGAGATCGTCGCTCTGCTAGGGGGAACCGCCTTGGCCCGCCTCAACCCCGAAGTGGGAGTGGCCAGCCTGGCGGGAACCACCTTGCTCAACGATGTGTTAGATACGCTGCGGGACACGCTAGGTCTGGACGAGGTGCGCATTAGACCCATTCCCCAGCTCGATACCCGCGCCCCCAACCGCTCCGCAGTGGGGCTGGCGCTGGAGGTGGCCCGCGATCTGGGGCCCGCCACTTCCCTCTCGCTGCAGCGCAACCTGACGGATCCCTTTCAGCCCACTCGCTACAGCGCCCGCTATCGCCTCAACGAGCAAACCCTCACCCGCGCCAGCACTGACCTCGAGGGCAACAACGCCATTGCCATCGAGTTTGAGACCCGATTTTGACGGGATCTGTCCTCTAGGGGGCGCTAGAGCAAAAGGTTCTAGCTCACTCTTCCTGTGGCACCTCGGGGGGAGGCTCCTTCCACAGGGGATTGTCCAGGATAGCTTTTTTGGTTTCTTTGAGTTTTTTCCACAGCTCTTTAATTTGGCGGTAGGCTTCTTCTGGGGTAATCTTGCCTCCCGTCTCCAAGCTACAAATTAGGGACACCTTATTGCTGAATTCCTGTAAATTGGCATCAAAAACCAGGTTCTGGGGCTTGACCTCGCCCCAGTAGGGGTAGCGAGGGGAGATAAATTCATCTTTGCTGGGAGGAGGGTTCGACTCTGTCATGGCAGGAAGGCTATGGACGCTTCTTCTTAGTTGGCTTAGAGGGCTTGGCTGCCCTAGCAGGATCCGGCGGCAGGCTAGGTCGATTGGGGAATAGCTGTTGCCCACGCCCTGAGGCACTGGGAGGTTTCTTCTTGAGTTTAGAAGGAGAAGTTGAACGTTTTGGCTGTAGCTGTGGCCGCTCTTTGGGCACAGGACCGATGGGAGTTGCCGACTCTATGTAGAGCTGAGAGCCGCGGCGGCGCACCTGCAGATCCCAGAAGATACCTACTCCTTTGCCTGGCAGGGATCCGAGGAGGCGTAACTTAAAAGCTTGGGGTGATGCCAGTGCGGCAGAGCCTTCCTTCTGCTGCGCCCCTTGACTGGCGACTGGCTGTTGACTGGAGCTGGCAAATGGCAAAGGAGGAACGGAAGAGGAGCGGCGAATTTTAACGATGATAAAGCCCCTCTCTTGGGATTGAAAGACAACTTCGCCCCGAATGGAAAACCAGTCCGGCACCACTGTTGGGCAGGATCCCTCGGGTAGGGTTTGCCCCATTTCCTCTGGGGCCCAGACTCCCATCAACTGGACATGGAGATTTTGGCCTTTGTCGCGGGTGCGGGGATAGACCACCCACAGATAGTTGCGCTCCGGCTTTAGGTGCTTGCGCACCAGGCTTATCATCCGCCCTAGGAGGACAGCATTGATGTCCAGACCATCTAAGGTGCGCAAAACCCCCCGCGTCAAGCGCTCGGGCGAGGGAATGTACCGACCCTCAATGAGGCCAATGGCCCGATACTGCATCACTTCCCCTGGGGGAGGGATGGGCTCTAGGCAAGGACGCTTTCTTATCACCGTTGTTTTTCCTCCCGAAGTGGCAGCAACACCCGACTTGGAAAAGGCAGGGGCTACCCCACCCTTTGAGACCAACAGCTTGCCAACGCCAACCGCTAGCTCTGCTCCCAAGGAGTCCTTTGGCTCGGCACCCGGACTGGGTTATGAGGGGGAGGTTTCAAAGCCAACATTTGACGGCCTCCCGCCAGTGGAGAATCCTGCTTTCCGGTCTGGCAAGTACATCATAGCCTCTTGCCTGTTGGCGCGGACAGGTTGCTCTATCCCCTGTCTGGATCTGCCCAAAGGCAAGGGGTAAAACTGCCGTGAAGGCCATAGGGAAGGTGGTGCCGTAAGGGGATCCGCGCCACTGGGCCGGCTGCCAGATGAGCAGCTTCTAGGATTACCACCTGCGAGCGCTGGCTGGCTGCATCAAAGACCACAGTTGCAATCCAGCCGGCTTCTTCCGCAGAGTTTTCCGGATCGGGGATGAACACCGGCTCTCCAACAAAGCCGCGGGGGGCAAAGCTGTATTGCTCGCTGCAACCTGTTGCCGTATCCAGCTTGAGAATGGCCTGCAGGGGTGCATTGGGGCCGGGAGCATGGGTAGCCCCAACGTAGATGTAGCGGTGGGGTTGGCCAATACGAGCCGGATGGATAGCGGGAAACTCCACCGAGCGATCCAGAAGCAGCTCCCGCTTGACTTTGCCCTCTTTGGGATCCAGCTCAAACCGCCACAGCTTGCCCGCCGGCACCTGGGCAAAGTCAATCTGTAGGTAGTCAGCTCCTGGCGCCAGGGCAGGGTAGGTCTCGTAGAGGACGGCATCGACCAGAACCTTCTCCCCCACCTCGTAGCCGTTGACAAAGTGAAAGACAAACCCCGGCTCCGTTTCCAGTTGCAGCGGTTCTCCCTGGGGGGGAAATAGCCAGATAAGGGTGGGTTTTTCTTTCTTAAGGGTCAGACAGGTGCCAGCTGGCTGCAGACCCAGCATGTAGGGCAAGGGGTTGAAGGTCACAGGATTTTGGAAAAAGATCCAGTGGCGGGGGGTCCAGACAAAGTCGTGCAAAAAGGCAAAACCTGGCAAGCAGTAGTCCCACTTTTCCACCAGCCGCCCTTGGGCATCAATGCGGTAAAACAGCAGCGTAGAAGAGGGGCCCGTCTGCACCCCAAAGGCTAGGAGATCTCCTGTTTCTGGATTGCGGCGGGGATGGGCTGTAAACGGCTGATGGGGAGCAAGGGCACCGCTAAAGGTTTCAATCCCCTCGGTAGCCAAGCTGGCCGGGTTCAAGCGGTAGGGGGCTCTGGCTTCCCAAAGGGCGAGCAGCTTGCCGCCGTGGTAAATGACGTTAGTATTGGCAGGATTTTTGAAGCGCAAGTCGAGAAAATTGGCCCACCAGCCCCCTGGCTTCTGGGTACCAAACACGCCGCGGTAGAGAACTCGACCAGCTTTCTCCTCTGCCTCAAACTCCGGCGTGCGCACAAACCGGTTGCGGAAATGCACCCGCCCATCCACCAAGGTGATGGCACAGACCATGCCGTCGCCATCGAAGGGATGGCCGTAGCGCTGGGATCCTGCTTCCAGCTTGCCTGGTCCGTTGCGAAACAGGGTTCCCTGAAGTCTTGGAGGGATCTGCCCCTCGATCTCTGTTACCCAGTAGGCGTACTCCTGGCGCAGAGAGCGGTAGCCCAACCGCCAGTCGGCAAGGCTATAGGAAGGGGAGGCGACACTGACCATGGGAAATCGGCAAGCAACGCCTTCTATTGTTACTTAACTTCACTAGACGTGCGGAGTTCCCCACCCGGGTGGGGATGGAGAGCACCCCCTGGTTAGTTCTGGAGGTATCTAGAGGTGCACCGCCACAAGTTGGAATCGTGCCAGAGCTTGGCCCTTCCTCAATAGCTTTGCTGAACCGTTGTCTCAACACTCGAACCAAGGTTAGAAATACTCCAGGCTCGACTTAGTTCTGGACGGGTAACCAGGCGGCAGACCTTTCGGCTGTACCCTAACAAAACCCAAGAGCGGGCCTTGTTGTCTGCTCGCCGTTTGCACTGCTACCTGTACAACGCTTGCCTTGCTCAGAGGAGTCCATCCCGCTAATGCAAGCGGGGTAACCAAGAACACGAGCCGTAAAGCTAAAGGGAAGAAGCGCAAGGCTGGACTGCTCACGTCAGGGGGACATCTTTTCAGTGGGGTTTGCAACCCTCAACCAGATGCTGACCTCCAAAATGGAGCAGAAGGGCGGTCTGGTCTCCCAGCGCTGTCCGTTCGCGTCAGCGGGACGGAGTCCTTAGTGCGGTGCAGTCCCCAAGGAGGGGGCGAACTTGAGGAATCGCTACCCTGTCTGCTCTGCCTGGGGTTTTGCGATAGAAAGGGGCAGGGGGACGGTGACAACCGGGGCTGGGAACCCGCCGCGTGAGTCTTGGATGCCTTAGCTCTACCATGGCTAGCGCCACGCTTTGCAACCAGGGACTCGGTGCACGGGATCCCTGAAGCCACTGGGGCAGAGGAAGAGACAAAAGCCTTGCCCAGGTGGGGAAACCCCACCTGGGTAAGGCGGTGGGGTAGTTCATACTTTTGTAAAGTCACCAGGGCCAGGGGAGCGGCTGTAGCAGAGATCCCCAAGCTGCAGCTGCCCTAACTGGACTATGGTAGGAAATGCCCTAGCAGCCCTTGACGGGATAACCGCACCCATGTTTGAGGTCCTCGCCGAAAAGTTGGAACTGGCCTGGAGAAAGCTACGCGGCCAGGACAGGATCACCGAAACCAACATCCAAGAAGCCCTGCGGGAGGTACGGCGCGCCTTACTGGAGGCCGATGTCAACTTGCAGGTGGTGAAGCAGTTTATTGAGGATGTGCGACAGACAGCTCTGGGCGCTGAGGTCATCCCGGGGGTAACACCGGATCAGCAGTTCATCAAGATTGTCTACGACGAGCTGGTGAAGGTGATGGGGGAGGCCAATGTGCCCCTTGCCCAGTCAGAGCAACCCCCCACCATTGTGCTCATGGTTGGCTTGCAGGGATCTGGCAAAACCACCACCTGCGCCAAGCTGGCTTTGTATTTGCGCAAGCAAGGCAAAAAGCCACTCCTGGTGGCGGGCGACATCTACCGGCCAGCCGCCATCGAGCAGCTTAAAACCCTAGGCCAGCAGATTCAGATCCCGGTCTTCGACCTAGGCAAGAGGGATCCCGTCGAGATTGCCCGCCAGGGAGTGGTAGCTGCGCAGGAACAGGGCTACGACTACGTTATTTTGGATACCGCCGGTCGCCTGCAAATCGACCTGGAGATGATGGCCGAGCTGGAGCGGATCAAGGCGGCGGTGCAGCCCCACGAGATCCTACTGGTGGTGGACGCCATGATTGGGCAGGAAGCCGCCAACCTCACCCGCGCCTTCCACGAGCGGCTGGGCATCACCGGCGCCATCCTCACCAAGCTGGATGGAGATACCCGCGGCGGGGCAGCCCTGTCCATTCGCCAGGTTTCCGGCCAACCCATCAAGTTTATCGGTGTCGGCGAAAAGGTGGAGGCCTTGGATCCCTTTTATCCGGATCGCATGGCCTCGCGCATCTTGGGCATGGGGGATATCCTCAGCTTGGTGGAAAAAGCCCAGGAGGAAATCGACCTGGGAGATGCCGCCGCCATGGCGGAAAAGATGATGACCGCCCAATTTGATTTCAACGATTTTCTCAAGCAAATGCGCCTCATCAAGCGCATGGGATCCCTGGCCAGCTTGCTGCGGCTGATGCCGGGAATGAGCAGGATTAGCGACGAGCAACTGCAGAAAGGCCAAGAGCAACTGGCGCGGGCCGAGGCCATGATCAATTCCATGACTCCCGAAGAGCGCCGCAACCCTGACCTCTTGGCCCGCAGCGTCAGCCGCAAGCGGCGGGTGGCCCTGGGCTCTGGCCACAAGCTGGAGGATGTCAGCCGCCTGGTGAGCGATTTCCAGCGCATGCGCGACATGATGCGCTCCATGAGCATGGGCAGCTTCCCAGGCATGCTGGGCGGACGGGGCCCACTGCCGGCAGCTGGCCCCCAATGGCGAGGGCGGTCGCAGTCCAGCCGCAAGCCAGACAAAGGTGGGGGCAAAAAAGGAGGCACTAGCCGCGGCTTTGGTGGCAAGTGAGATGGGCTTATGCCTTTCCACGTGGTCTTGGTAGCTCCGGAGATCCCGGCCAACACAGGTAACATCGCCCGCACCTGTGCAGCTACCCGTACACCCCTCCACCTCGTGGAGCCCTTGGGGTTTCGCCTTTCGGATCGCTATCTCAAGCGGGCGGCGCTCGACTACTGGCAGTACGTCCAGCTCTATCGCTACCCCTCTTGGGAGGCCTTGGTGCAAGCCCACCCCGAGGCAAGATTTTGGTGTTTTAGCGTGCGCGGCAAGGCCCTCTATACCGAAGTGGCCTACCAGCCAGGAGACTGGCTGGTGTTTGGCAGCGAAAGCCGGGGCTTGGATCCCGTGTTCTTGGAAACCTATCCCAGTGTGCGCATCCCCTTGAGTGGGCCGGTGCGCAGCCTTAACCTCAGCAATGCGGTGGCCATCGCCCTCTTCGAAGCCCTACGCCAACAGGGATTTCCGACCTGACCTGTTTCTAGAGTGGCCTCTTTCTTGCTCTGGCGAGGTGCTCCTGTTCCCAGGCCAACTGCGTTAGGGGGAAAGCCCTCCTTGGCAAGGGCCGTGCTCCCGAGCCACAACGCACCCCTTGACCCTCCCCGCCTAAGGTTGGGGATTCTGACGCCGTCCCCCAACAGCCTCGTAAAGGCATCGTCAAGACGCCCCCACCCCGTCCCTTAGCAACTGCTTACTTTGCTGAGCAACGCTCCCATGCTATGCACAGCTCGGGTCTTTTGCCGTAGTACTCCGGCCCGCTGGCGCGAAGGGAACGCTAAGCTTTGCTGACCGTTATACCATGGGAGGGGAGGGCAACTAAAGTTGCTGGCGGGCTTTTCCGCCCCGCACTTGAGTGCGGGGCTACAAGCTATTCCTCTGTGTACCTGCGTTTTCTGCACCTGTGGCACTTTCGCAACTACCGGGATCAGGGGATCCCCTTCGAGGCGCCCAAGACCATCCTGGTGGGGGAGAACGCCCAGGGCAAGACAAACCTTTTGGAGGCAGTGGAGCTTTTGGCCACCTTGCGCTCGCGGCGGGCTGGTCGGGATCGGGAGCTGGTGCAGCAGGGGGAAGAGAAGGGGCGGGTTGCCGCCACCGTGGAGCGGCTGGGGGTGGCCCACGAGCTGGTGATGGAGCTGCGCAGCCAGGGGGGACGATCCCTGAGGGTTAACGGCCAAGTGCTACGGCGACACTCTGACTTTTTGGGGCAGGTGAACGCCGTGGTCTTCTCCAGCCTGGATCTGGAGCTGGTACGGGGGGGGCCAGAGGCGCGACGCCATTGGCTAGACGGGGTGTTGCTCCAGCTAGAGCCCCTTTACTCCGACCTGCTGGAGCAGTATCGCCAGATCCTTAAGCAGCGCAATGCTCTCTTGAAGCAGGATCCCAAGGATCCTGGCCCCTCGCTGCGCGGGGCCACTGGCGACAGAGCTTCCCAGATGGCCTTCTGGGACGCCCAGCTAGCCACCCTTGGCAGCCGCATCATGCGCCGTCGCGCCCGGCTGTTGCAGCGGCTAGAACCCCTGGCCGCCCGCTGGCACCAAACCATCAGCGGCAAGCGGGAGACCCTCAGTCTCACCTATCGCCCCCAGGTGCCCCTGCCGAATCCCCAGGCCGATTCCGCTGCGGTTCAGGCCCAATTCTTGGCGGAGATCCGCGCCAAGGCTGCTGCCGAACAGGCCCTGGGTACTTCCCTGGTCGGCCCTCACCGCGATGAGGTGGAACTGGGTATCGATGGCCTTGCCGCCCGTACCTACGCCTCCCAGGGGCAGCAGCGCACCTTGGTCTTGGCCCTCAAACTGGCGGAGCTGGAGCTAATTGAGCAGGTGAAGGGGGATCCGCCCCTCTTGCTGCTGGATGATGTCCTGGCGGAGCTGGATCTGCACCGCCAAAATCAGCTCTTAGGGGCCATTCAAGAGCGGGTGCAAACTCTGGTTACCACCACCCAGCTGGGATCCTTTGACACCGCTTGGCTCAAGGGGGCACAAATCCTTCACGTGCACCAGGGGCAGATCTCTCCCGCCCCTGCCTCGCTCCCCTTGGCTTAAGGCAAGCCAATCCCTCCCCTCTCCCTCAGAGAGAGGGGCTGGGGGTGAGGGCCGACGCGGAGCGCTTGGGCCTCAGGGCCGCCCGCGATCCAGGCTGCGATACTGAATCGCCTCGGCAAGGTGGGTGGGGGCGATGGCCTCGGCGCCCTCCAGGTCAGCAATGGTGCGGGCCACCTTGAGGATGCGGTCGCTCCCCCGCGCAGACAGGCCCAGCTTTTGGATGGCACTCTCTAGGAGCTTACGGCAGGGATCCGACAGAACACACCACTGCCGCAGGTGGCGGGGTTGCATTTGGGCGTTGCAGTGGATCCCGGGTTCGTCCTGGAAGCGCTGCCGTTGGCGTTGCCGCGCCCGTTCCACCCGCTGCCGCACCGCTTGGGAGGGTTCGCCCCCCTGGAGGCGGACAATCTCTTCCGGCTTGAGGCGGTTGACCCGCACCTGCAAATCAATGCGATCCAGCAGCGGGCCGGAGAGCTTGGACCAGTAGCGCTCCCGCTGCTGCGGCGTACAGGTGCAGGGCTGGACGGGATCCCCGTAGAAGCCGCAGGGACAGGGGTTGGTGGAGGCCACCAGGGTGGTTTGGGCGGGAAACTCTAAAGAAACGCGGGCGCGGGAGATGGTAACCTTGCCATCTTCCAAAGGCTGGCGCAGCACCTCCAAGACCTCGCGGCGGAATTCCGTCAGTTCGTCCAAGTACAGGACACCGTGGTGAGCAAGGGAGATCTCACCAGGCTTGGGGTAGGGGCCACCACCCACCAGCGCCACCGCCGAGGCCGAGTGGTGGGGAGCCCGAAAGGGCCGCTGCGTAATCAGGGGAGTCTGGCGTCCCAGGTGCAGGTTTTGCCGCAGCAGGCCCGCTGCCGAGTAGATGCGGGTAATTTCCAACATCTCTTCCCACTGCAGCCGGGGCAAAATGCCGGGCAGACGCCGCGCCAGCATGGTTTTGCCCGCTCCCGGGCTGCCCACCAGAAGCAGGTTGTGCCCGCCGGCTGCCGCAATCTCCAGAGCCCGCCGGGCGTGTTCCTGCCCCTTCACGTCGGCCAAATCCAGTAGGGGTTCCGTTTCAGTTGCTAGCAGCTGCTCCGGCTGGATCCGCACTGGCTCCAGTCCCTGCGGGCTTTGCAGCCAGCCCACCACTGCCGCCAAAGAGGGCAACCCATACACCTGGATCCCTTGCACCAGGGCTCCTTCCGGAGCATTCTCCTGGGGCACCACCAGGCGGCGGATCCCCATCTCGGCGGCACTGGCGGCAATGGGCAAAACGCCTGCCACGGGGCGCAGGGTGCCATCCAGGGCCAATTCCCCCAGCATCAGGGTGTTGGCCAGCGCTTCCCGCTCAATTACCCCTGCGGCTGCCAGAATACCGATGGCAATGGGCAGATCAAAGCTGGGGCCCTCTTTGCGCAGATCAGCGGGGGCCAAGTTGACGATGATCCGCCGCTGCGGCAGGGCAAAGCCGGAGTTCTTGATGGCTGCCCGTACCCGCTCTTTGGCCTCTTGAACGGCTGTGTCGGGCAGCCCCACCAGGGTAATCTGCGGCAAGCCACCGCCAACGTCCACCTCCACCGTGACCCGCACGGCCTTGAGTCCCAGTAGAGCAGCAGCAGTGACCTGGGCAAACAAAAGCGTCGCCTCCTCTGGAAAGCTTTTCCACGAATGATTGTCTCCCGACACCTATCCTGGAGGAAGTACATTGGCTTGTGCAGGCCTAATCCTCAGCTGCTGCTGGGTTGGCTTAGCTGACAAGCCAAAGAGGGGATGCCCCCATCTCTAGGAGGCTGGTGCTGGTGGTCTTTCCTACGGCTGAACCCCCTTTTGAGCGTTTCGCCAGCTCTGGGCAAGAGGGTGCCCCAAGCTGGAATGATCTGGAGGAGCAGGTGCAGCAGTTTGCCCGGCGCTACCGGGGGCAAGTGGCCCAGCTCAGCCCACCAGAGCTGGGGAAGGCGCTGCAGGTCTTGGCGCAGCTGACGCAAGCTCTGGCGGCCCACCTCGCCGGGGACAGGGAAGGGATCCCAGCTGACTCCGGCTGGACAGGGGCAGTCCCCAACTGGAGGGACCTGGAGCGGGCTATCTCCCTGCAGAGCCACTTGCTGTTTTTCCCTCTGGAGCTGCAGTCGCTGCCGGCTGTTTCCCCCGACGAACCTGCAGCCGAGCTGCCACTTGAGTCAAAGGATCAGCGCTTGGATCTTTTGGTTGCTGCCTGTGTCGAGCCGCTGCTGCGTCCCTTTCGCCAGTTTTTGTGGGGCCTCCTCCAGCAGCGGGGCCATCAACAGGCGGAGCCTCTGGAGCGCCTGCTCCACCAGCAGCGCCTGGCTGGACGCTTGGCCTGGCGGCAGTTGTGGCAAGTCACCCTCGCCTCCCTCCCTGGCCAGAGCCTGGGGCTCCCCCAACACCAGTCGGCGGAAACGCTTACCCACCTGCAGAGCCTGCAAACCCATCCCAGCGCCGAGATCCGCTGGGCGGCCTACCAGCGGTTGGGCCAACACCTGGAAGCCCATGCGGAACTGGGGGGATTTATTCTCAGCATCCTCATCCGCGACCACCTCTGGGAGGCCCAGTGGCGGGGCTACGATTCTGCCGTCGATCTGTACCTGGCTCGCCACGGCCTCAGCCAGACCTTTTGGGAGCATCTGCTAGACGGGATCCACGATCGCTTTGACCTGTTCCAGCGCTACTACCGCCTAAAAAGCCGCGCTCTGGGCCGTTCCATCCGTACCTGCGACCTCTATGCCCCTTGGGGAGATGCGGCTCCTCCCCTCACTGCCGCGGAGGCCACCTTCCTGGTCTGGTCTGCTTTGCAGGAGTTCTGCCCCGAGTGCGCTGCCCAAGCCAAGCCCTGGCTGCCGGAAATTACCTCCCAACTGGAAGCAAGCCGTGGGGAGACCGACTCCTTCCCTTGGCCCCTAGAGACGCCCCTTCCAGGGGGTGAATCCCTTGCCTCCCTACTGCGAGCCCTTGCAGCCCTCAGCCGGCGGCTCCGGCCTGAGGAGCCCCGACTTTGGCTGGAGCTAGAGGAGTTGCAGGGAGCTACTCGGCCCTCCTGGGAGGTGGGGGTGCATACCGCGTTTTTACAGCAGATGCTGCTAGGCTACCTGCTTGAGACGGCGCGAGGCACACCAGGGGGGGTGCCTCTCCGTTTCCGCAATGGCGTCAGCGGGCCGGAGACCTTTCTCTCCAGGAGCCTCCAGTTGGCCCAAGCCCTGTTGATTTACCACCTGGAGGCCCAGCTGCAGGCTGTGTTTTACCAGAGCTTGATTGCGCGGCTGGAGCTGCTTCTCTACCGCTCGGGGATCCCAGGGGGCGACACCCCGCTGCTGGCGCCCTCTGAGGCCAGCCCTACCTACTGGGTCAGCGAAGAGTGGCTGAAGCTGTGCCAAGAGCTATGTGGCGATGCGGTGGAGCTGCTGCCGGAAGACCAGTTCCGCTGGGTGGGAATGCCGGAGCTGTTTCTCCGCCCTTTTAGCAGCCATCAGGCCAGCCTGGCCAGCCTGGTTGCCCTGGCCTGCTATCGCCAGTATCATCTGTCTCCGCGCACCTTCTTGCCCTGCTACCTCAATTGGCTAGCTAGCCCGCCCGGATCCTTAACTTGGGGAGAATCAGCCCAGTTGCTCCAGGTGGACTTGAGCAGACCGGAGGAGGTGTTGCAAGGGTTGGAGGAACTAGAGCGTTGGATCGAGGTGCTGGAAGAGCTGCTAGAAGAGGAGCAAGACTAGAGAAGGGCTACCGGCCGACCGTTGGCGGGATGGCCGTGTCAACCCTGGTAGGGGGAGCCCCAGGCTGCCCCTAGTTTAGAGTTGAGGAGGGGGTGCTACCCCGCAGAGCCAACTTTGGTGACAGGGTACCTTCAAACTACCGCCAGCTTGGCGGAAAGTTACGCCTGGGGGGACTCCACCGCCGGGGTTGGGAAACCAACTAGAAGCAGACAGGGGGGAGCAGCGCTGCTCACCTAGGCAGGACGGGCTCTTCACAAGAGGTTGTACCAGTCCCCCGGCGCTCCCCCTGCGGCCAGCCGCGCCATCAACTGCCAGGGCCGCAAGCGCAGTCCTGTTACCAGGGGGCTGGCCTCGTCCAAATAGCCAGCTACTCGATAACCACATTCTTAGGCCCGCCGTTGGGGCGCCCCTGGTTGAAGTTGGCCAAAAAGGTATCCGGATCCTTGAGGCTGAAAACCAGCTTTTTGCAGGGTACTTGCAGCCCCAGGGGCCCCAGCAAGGGGATGAAGAGGGTCTTTTCCTGGAGCAGTGGAATGGCAATTACCCCCTGGGTGCTGGTTACCGCGGCCACCAGCCCCTGGAAGTCGGTGCGCACACCCAGGCCGTAGAACCAGGGCCAGGAGAAGCGCTCCCCTTGTCCTAACTCGCTCAAGGAAAAGGTTTCGTTGAACAAGTTGCCCACCCGCACCATCAGCTTGTCCTGGAGCAGGTCAACATAGGCCGACTCACTCCCTACTCCAAACAGCGCCAGCGGCAAACTTGCCAAGGGATTGGAGTCAATAGCCATGTAATAGCGCATGAGAAGTCTCCGGAGTCAGGAACAGAAGAACCAGATAAGCCGCGGCCCCTAGCCTTGCCAAATTATAGAAATTTTCCGGCCCTGCCAGCTCGGTCAAAAGGGATCCCATTTGCTGACACCTGGAGCGGCTATGATGAGTTGCTTGGAGCGGCCTTTGAGCTGGCCAGCGCTGAGCCAGGGGAATCCATGGATTTGCGACCCCTCATTCGCCTAGTGCCCGATTTTCCCAAGCCCGGGATCCTCTTTCGCGACATAACCCCCCTGCTGCGGGATCCAGCAGGCTTTCGGGCGGCAATTGAACAGTTGGCTGCCGGTACTGCCACTATGGGATCCCTGGACTATGTGGTGGGCATTGAGTCGCGGGGGTTTATTCTGGGGGCTGCTTTGGCTCAGCATTTGGGGTTGGGATTTGTCCCGGTTCGCAAACCCGGCAAGTTGCCACCGCCGGTGCTTAGCCAAACCTATAGCCTAGAGTACGGCCAAGACCAGCTGCAACTCCATGCCCACGCCCTGCGCCCCGGCAACCGGGTGGTGATTGTGGATGATGTCATCGCCACCGGGGGCACTGCTGCCGCCACCGCCCAATTGGTGGCCCAGAGCGGCGCTGAGGTGGGAGGGTTTGCCTTTCTAATTGAGCTGGCTTTCTTGTCGGGCCGCAAGCTCCTGCCCCCTGAGATCCCCACCCATGTGGTGATGGTGGAAGAATCCAACTGAGGGATCCGCCGGCCACACTCCCAACCAGAACGAAGAAATTCCTCTAGATCCCTGTGGGCAGGAAGTCAGGTCTGGATACGCGGTTCCACACCCCAGCTATTTGAGATCCTACACCCCTAATCTCGGGCTGCAGATAGCAGGGAACGGCGTAGGCAACCTCACTGCTGGCGCAGCGGCTGACGGACGGTTACCTCTGGTGCTTTGGCTTTGGGCAGCGGTTGGGTCAGGTGGCTGAGCTGAGCTTGCGCCTGCAGTTGCTCCTCAATCCAGTCGGCCAGCTCCCGCATGTAGAGGGCCACATGGAGGGCGTGATCCTGCCGCAGCGGCTCCACTCCTTTTGCGGCTAGGCGGGCCCGGATGACGGGATCGCTGAGCTCTTCCAGGGCGGCAAAGTCCTCTGGCTGGTCAAACCCCAGCTCTGCCATTTTTTCAAACACGTATCCCAGCCGCAGGCCCGTGGCCTCACACTGGGCTTCCCAGGGATCCCTAGCAGTGCGGTAGGCCGTTTGAGCAATGGTGCGCCAGGTGCCGCGGTGGATGTGCAGGCTAAGCTGCTGCTGATTCCAGCCCAGGGCTTCTCGCACCAGCAGGCCGCAATTGCAGCGGGTACTATCCCGCCAGCAGTACTCGCGATCCCAAAAGCCCCAGTGCTGGGCCTGCAAGCGATCGGCGGTGCGGCGCAAAAGGGCCGCCAGCTCGGGTGTAGGACGCATCATCAAGGCGGCAGAGGAGATCCCTTCCAGTCTAGGCAGGCGGGCGGCTGGGAACAATCCAGGCTTAATCCTTTTTTGAGTTAACTGAATCTGCTGCTTGAAGCTCGGTATCTTCAGCAGCCAAAGACCGTTGCCGCTGACGGTGGCGTTGCCAGGCCCCCCAGCTTACTCCCGCCAACAGCAGCGAGGCGCCGCCCAGGTAGGTGCCCCCTGCCGGCAGGCCGGCCAAGGCCAAGGCCAGGGATCCCCCCCAGAGGGTCATGGCGTAGATCAAGAGTACTGAATGCCGCTGCGACAGGCCGGCTTTGAGCAGGCGATGGTGCAAGTGGCCCTTGTCGGGATGAAAGGGGGACCTGCCCCTGGCCAGCCGCTTGAGGATGACGGCAGACATATCCAGGATCGGCACGGCCAGAATAAAAAACGGCAGGGCCACCGCCAGCGTGGTCACCCCCTTGGCCACCCCAATGACCCCGATCCCGGCCAGGGTAAAGCCCAAAAAGTAGGCTCCCCCATCTCCCATGAAGATCTGGGCCGGGTTGAAGTTGTAGCGCAAAAAGCCCAGACAGGCCCCTGCCAAGGCTGCCGCCAGCATCGCCGCCGCCGGCCGATCCAGCAGCAGCGTTACCATCAGCATCACGACTGCTGCGATCCCCGACACGCCTGCCGCCAAGCCATCCAGGCCATCCATGAAGTTGATGGCGTTGGCCATCCCCACCAGCCACAGCAGGGTAACTAGCAGGCTCAGCCACACCGGGAAGGGCCAGAGGCCAAGGCGCGGCAGGTTGATGAACTCAATGCGCACCCCTACTCCCCAGGCGGCGGCAGCCACCCCAAACTGCATCGCTAGGCGGGAAAAGGGCGACAACTGAAACAGATCATCCGCCAGGCCAATCAAAAAAAACAAAACGCCGCCAATGGTTACCCCCCAGATCTCGTACTCCTGCTCGGTGGACAAGCCGGCGAAGGCTCCAGCTCCCCAGAGCAAGAGCAGCGCCACTAGGTTGCCAAAAAAGATAGAGACCCCCCCTAGGCGCACCATCGGCTGCCGGTGGATCTTGCGCTCGTCAGGAAAATCCAACTGGCCGCTGCGGATTCCAACCGCCTTCACCACCGGGGTTGCCCAGAGAACCACACAGGCAGCAGCCAAAAAGGCAACCAAGTAAGGCATGGCAAGCCGTAGCGAGGAGGGGGGTTATCCCAAGTGGGGGTAGAGCGGAAAACGGCGGCAGAGCTCGGCCACTCGCCGGCGACAGGCTTCGAGCACGCCTGGATCCTCCGGTTGAAACAGGCAATCGGCAATAATTTCCCCAATTTCCTCAAATTCTGCCGCACCCAGACCGCGGGTGGTCAAGGCCGGGGATCCCAGGCGCAGGCCGCTGGCCACAGAGGGCGGCTGCGGGTCAAAGGGGATGGTGTTTTTGTTGGCGGTAATGTGGATCTCTTCCATCAGGCGATCCGCCCGCTTGCCCGTCATCACTGGATCAGCAGCCCCGTTTTTCTCCAGCACTGCCGAGACCGAGCGCAGATCCAGCAACACCAGGTGGTTGTCGGTGCCCCCTGAAACCAGCCGGATGCCCCGCCGCTGCAGCGTTGCCGCCAGGGCCTGGGCATTGGCAATGACCTGGGCGGAGTACTGGGCAAAGCTGGGCTGCAGGGCTTCTCCAAAGGCCACCGCCTTGCCGGCAATGACATGCTCCAAAGGCCCCCCTTGGCTGCCGGGGAATACCGCCTTATCCAGCTTTTTGCCCAATTCCGGGTCGCGGGTGAGAATCAGCCCCCCGCGCGGCCCCCGCAGCGTCTTGTGGGTGGTGGTGGTTACCACATCGCAGAGGGGCACGGGGTTGGGGTGGTGTCCAGTGGCCACCAGGCCGGCGATGTGGGCAATGTCTGCCATCAGATAGGCCCCCACCTCGTCGGCAATGGCACGGAAGGCAGCAAAATCAATTGTCCGCGGGTAGGCGGAGTAGCCGCAGATAATCAGCTTAGGCCGGTGCTGCAGGGCCAGATCCCGCACCTGGTCAAAATCAATCCGCTCCGTCTGCGGATCCACGCCATAGTGCACCACGCGGAACCACTTGCCGGAGACATTCACCGGCGAGCCATGGGTGAGGTGGCCGCCGTGGGCCAGATCCATGCCCATGATCGTGTCTCCTGGCTGCAGCAGAGCCAAGAAAACCGCGAAATTGGCCTGGGCGCCGGAGTGGGGCTGGACATTGGCGTGGGCTGCCCCAAACAGTTGCTTGGCCCGGTCAATGGCCAGTTGTTCGATCTCGTCGATAAATTCGCAGCCGCCGTAGTAGCGCTTGCCGGGTAGCCCCTCCGCATACTTGTTGGTAAGCACCGAGCCCTGCGCCGCCAGGACGGCCGGCGAGGTGAAGTTCTCGCTGGCAATCATCTCCAGGTGATCCCGCTGGCGCTGAAGCTCTTGCTGGATGAGGCGGTAAACGATGGGATCCGTTTCGGCCAAAATGGCCAGGTTGTCCCGGGGAGTGGTTAGGCTGTGGGGGGCGGCTACCATGGTGACGCCAAGAGCAAACGTTGCAAAGAAAAAAAGGCCAGAATTACCCTGCGGTCGCAACAGCGTTGCAAAGCAACATCGTAACACAGGCCAGGGGATCCCGCAGCGGCTAAGCGCAGAACCAAAGGCCGCTTTGTAAAGAATGTTTTTGGGCCCCAGGTCTGGTCACCAGCCGGGGTAAAGTGAGGGGCAGGTTTACAGCACTGGGTTTGTTTTAGGAGTTGGCTATGACCGACGCGCAAGTTTTCACCATCCTGGCCATTGCCCTGGTGCCAGCAGTGATGGCCGTGCTGCTGGGATCCGCCCTGGCCCGCAGCTAGTTTCCATCTGGAAGAATAAGGTTGCTCTGGATCCGGGGGCCTGTCCTATAGAGCAGGCCCTTTTGAGTTGAGGCCCAGGGGCTGCGCCTGGGACGCTTTGCCATTGGCTAAAGTTGGATAAGAGATACTACCGGCAGCCAACCCAGAAGCAACTTGAGCCAGGTGGATCTACAGCGGGTTCAGCGCGCCCTTTCTCTGGAAGCGGAAGTGGGGTTTACCGACCTGCGGGGGCGAGAGCAGACCTTCTCCCAATTTTTGCAGAGTGTGTTTGGCCAGGATCCCCCCGCTGGCTGGCTCCTGGATGGGGAAGCGCGACGGCGGTGGAAAGAACTGGGATCCCGCTATCGCCTCTACCCCCAGCTAGAGCTGGCGGAGCGGCAGCACCTGGTGGCGGAAACCCGCCGCTGGCTGGAGCGGCTGCGGCGCCAGCAAGAACAAGCCTACTCTGCCCCCCCTAGCCCTGCTTTGCCCCTGCCCAAGGGCCTTAGCTTGGAGCAGCCGCTGCAATTTCTCAAGGGCATTGGCCCCAAGTCGGCGGAGAAACTGGCGCAACTGGGCCTGCACACTGTGCGCGATGCCCTCTACTACTTCCCCCGGGATCACCTGGACTATTCCCGCCGCGTGCTCATCCGCCAGGCCAAGGTGGGGGAGACGGTTACCCTGGTGGGGACGGTGAAAAGCTGCAGCTGCTTCACCAGCCCCAAAAACCCCTTGCTGACCATCTTCAACCTCAAGCTTGCCGACAAAAGCGGCGTAGTCACCCTCAGCCGCTTCTACAGCGGGCGGCAATTTGCCCAGCGCAGTTGGCAGGCGGCCCTGGAGCGGCAGTACCCCAAGGGGGCAGTGGTGGCGGCCAGCGGTCTGGTGAAAAAGGGCCGCTTGGGCCTGACGCTGGACAACCCCCAACTGGAGGTGCTGGGGGGAGAGGGCGAGGATCCGGAGAGATTGGGCAAGATCCTACCCGTTTACCCCCTCTCAGAAGGGATCCCCGCCGATCTGGTGCGCAAAGCCGTCCAGCTCGCCCTGCCGGCAGCCGCCTTGGTGGAGGATCCCTTGCCGGAGCCCCTGAAGCGGCAGTTGCAGCTGTTGGACTTGCCCCTTGCCCTGCAGCAGATCCACTTTCCCAAGACGCAAGAGCTGCTGGCCCAGGCCCGGCGGCGGCTGGTGTTCGACGAGTTTTTCTACCTGCAACTTAGCCTCTTGCAGCGGCGGCAGCGCTACCGCGCCCAGGCCCAGGCTGTCCCCCGCTACCAGCCAGCTAGAGGGGAGCTCCTGGACCGCTTCTACCAAATCCTGCCCTTCCAGCTGACCGCTGCCCAGCAGCGGGCCATCGACGAGATCCTGGCGGATCTGCGGGATCCCTTGCCCATGAACCGCCTGCTGCAGGGGGATGTGGGATCCGGCAAAACTGTGGTGGCGGTGGCGGCTTTGCTGGCGGCCATCCAGTCGGGCTGGCAGACGGCCCTCATGGCTCCCACGGAGGTCTTGGCCGAGCAGCACTACCGCAAGCTGGTGGAGTGGCTCAGCCAACTGCAAGTGCCTGTGGAACTCTTGACCGGCTCCACACCCCCCGCCAAGCGGCGCGAGATCCTGCGGCAGTTGCAGACCGGGGAGCTGCCCCTAGTGGTTGGCACCCATGCCCTCATCCAGCCGGCGGTGCAGTTTCGCAACCTGGGCTTGGTGGTTATCGACGAGCAGCACCGCTTTGGCGTCGAACAGCGGGCTGCCCTGCAACAGAAAGGGGATCACCCCGATGTCCTGACCATGACGGCCACCCCCATCCCCCGCACCCTTACCCTGGCCCTGCACGGGGATCTGGATGTTACCCAAATTGACGAGTTGCCCCCGGGGCGCAAGCCGGTGCACACGGTGGTGGCTCGACCGGGGGATCGCCTGCAGGTGGTGCGGCTGATGGAGCGGGAGATTGCCCAGGGGCGGCAGGCCTACGTGGTGTTGCCTTTGATTGAAGAGTCTGAGAAGCTGGATCTCAAGTCCGCCATTGAAGAGCACCAGCGCCTGCAGGAGAAGGTCTTCCCCCAGTTCCGGGTGGGCCTGCTGCACGGGCGCCTAGCTAGCAGCGAGAAGGACGCTGTCATAGAAGCTTTCCGCCGGCGGGAGCTGGATATCTTGGTTTCCACCACGGTGGTGGAAGTGGGGGTGGATGTGCCCAACGCCTCGGTGATGCTGGTGGAGCATGCCGATCGCTTTGGCCTCTCCCAGCTCCACCAACTGCGGGGGCGGGTGGGGCGGGGATCCGACCAGGCCTACTGCATTTTAATGACGGGATCCCAAAGCGAAGAGGCCCTGCGCCGGCTAAAAGTCCTGGAGCAGTCCCACGATGGCTTTTTCATTGCCGAGATGGATCTGCGCTTCCGCGGCCCTGGGGAGGTGATGGGCACCCGCCAGTCGGGGCTGCCCGATTTTGCTCTGGCCAGCCTCATGGATGACCAAGAGGTGCTGCAGTTGGCCCGCCAGGCAGCAGAGCAGCTCATTGCCCAAGACCCACAGCTGCAGCAGTGGCCCCGCCTGCGTCGCATACTGGAAGAACGCCAGGCCCGCCTTTTGGGGCCGGCTTTGTTGACTTAACCTTGCTGCCTATGCCCCCTACTCCTGAAGAGCTGACGCTCCACGGCCTCTCCCCCCAGGAATATCACCAGATCCAGCAGCAACTGGGCCGGGATCCCAACCCCACCGAGCTGGCCATGTTTGGGGTGATGTGGTCGGAGCACTGCTGCTACAAGAACTCTCGCCCTCTGCTGAAAAACTTTCCCACCACAGGCGAGCGGGTGGTGGTGGGGCCGGGGGAAAATGCCGGCGTCGTGGATTTGGGGGATGGGGACTGGCTGGCCTTTAAGATTGAATCCCACAACCATCCTTCAGCGGTTGAGCCCTTCCAGGGAGCGGCCACCGGCGTGGGAGGCATCCTGCGCGATATCTTTACCCTGGGCGCCCGCCCCATTGCCCTGCTCAACTCCCTGCGCTTTGGGCCGCTGACGGATCCCCGCAACCGCCGCCTCATGGCCAGGGTGGTGGAGGGGATCGCCCACTACGGCAACTGCGTGGGGGTGCCCACGGTGGGGGGGGAAGTGGCCGTGGATCCCTGCTACAGTGGCAACCCCCTGGTCAACGTCATGGCTCTGGGGCTGCTGGAGACGCCGGCGGTGGTGAAATCGGCAGCTCGGGGGGTGGGGAATCCGGTCTTGTACGTGGGCGCCCCCACGGGGCGGGACGGGATCCGCGGGGCCAGCTTTGCCAGCGCCGAGCTCAAGGAGGACTCCCAGCAGGATCGGCCGGCGGTGCAGGTGGGGGATCCCTTTCTGGGCAAATGTCTCATCGAGGCCTGCCTGGAGGCCTTTGCCACAGGAGCCGTGGTGGCCGCCCAGGACATGGGAGCGGCCGGGATCACCTGCTCCACGGCGGAGATGGCCGCCAAAGGAGGCGTAGGGATCCGCTTTGATCTCGACCGGGTGCCGGCGCGGGAAAGCGGCATGGCCGCCTGGGAGTACCTGCTTTCGGAGTCCCAGGAGCGGATGCTGCTGGTGGTGCAAAAAGGTCGCGAGGCGGAGGTGATGGAGATCTTCCACCGCTGGGGCCTGCAGGCCAGCGTGGCCGGAGAAGTCATTGCTGAGCCGCTGGTGGAGATCTGGCACCGCGGAACCTGCGTGGTGCAAGTGCCGGCGCGGGCCTTGGCCGAAGAGACCCCCGTCTACGTCCGCCCGCTGCTGCCAGAGCCACCGGAGTACGTCCAGGCAGCGTGGCAGTGGGATCCCGCCACCCTACCCCCTTGCAGTCGCGAAGGGATCCACCTCGATCAGGCAACCCTGACGTGGCAAGAGGTGCTGCTGCGGCTTTTGGCCCGCCCCACCCTGGCCAGCAAAGCCTGGATCTATCGCCAATATGACCACCAGGTGCAAAACAACACTGTCCTTTGGCCGGGGCAGGGAGATGCAGCGGTTATCCGCATCCGCTCGCAAAAGTTTGGCGTGGGCGAGGTGCCACCCCTGCAGGCTGCCCGCAAGGCCATTGCTGCCACCCTAGATGGCAATGGCCGCTGGGTATATTTGGATCCCTACGAGGGGGCCAAAGCCGCGGTGGCCGAAGCCGCCCGCAACCTCTCCTGCGTGGGGGCGGAGCCCTTGGCCGTAACCGACAACCTCAACTTCGGCAACCCGGAAAACCCGGTGGTGTACTGGCAGTTGGCCCTGGCCTGTCGGGGGATTGGGGAGGCCTGCCGTGCCCTAGGGACACCGGTAACAGGGGGGAACGTTTCCCTCTACAACGAGAAGGGATCCCAGGCCATCTACCCTACCCCCGTTATCGGCATGGTCGGTCTCCTTCCGGACTTGAAGTTGGTCTGTGGCCAGGGGTGGCAGCAAGAAAGGGATCTCATCTACCTCTTGGGATCCCAGGCTGTTACCAGTCTGGGCGGCAGCGAGTATTTGGCGGCAATCTACAACAAGGTCACGGGTCGGCCTGCCCCCGTGGATCTGGAGCTGGAAAAGCGCGTGCAAGCCGCCTGCCGCCACGGCATCCGGCAGGGGTGGGTGCGCTCCGCCCACGACTGTAGCGAGGGAGGACTGGCCGTGGCTCTGGCGGAAGCCTGCCTCAGCGGGGGCCGCGGTGCCAGTGTCTCTCTGGCTCCCGGATCCCTGCGCTGGGATCAGGCCCTGTTTGGCGAGGGATCCAGCCGCATCCTCGTTTCTGTCAATCCAGCCCAGCGCTCTCCTTGGGAAGCCTACTTAGAGTCACAGCTCCCCGGCCAGTGGCAACTGCTGGGACAAGTGGGATCCCCTGCCGATCCTTTGCTCTTGACAACTGCAGAAGGGGATCCCCTGGTGTCGGTTTCTTTAGCAGCCCTGCAGGTTGCCTACCACAGCGCCTTTGCCGACTAGCCGGATCTAGACTCCCTCATTTTGGTTCAGACAAATTGGCCTGGATCACCTCCCGATAGTAGGATTTGGGCTTAACACCCACCACCTGGGCCACCAGCTCCTTGTTTTTAAAAAACTGCACCGTCGGCGTACAGGTGACCCCGCCGGCTTCAGCAATCTCCGGATCCTTCTCGATGTCGATCTCCACCACGTGCAGCTTGTCGGCAAACTCTTCGATGACTTTGTTCAGGATTGGCCTGAGGGCATGACAAGGGGCACAGGTGGGAGCAGTGTACTTGACCATCAGCAGGCGATCGCTTTCGTGGTAGAGCCGCCGCAGGGCATAGCTCCCTTCATGGCAGGTCTTACTGAAATCCAGATCCTCGTGGCCGTTCTCCGCCACCGCAGCTTCCCCCGGCAACTCTGCCTCGGGAGGAGCCGTGGCAGGGCTGGGCTCAGGATGGCTCTGAGGGACGACGTGATACTCTTGGGCTAAGCCGTGTTCCGAGAGCCAGCGCTCCGCCAGCATGGCCGCCATACAGCCGCTGCCCGCCGCGGTGATGGCCTGGCGAAACTCGTGATCCTGCACATCCCCAGCGGCAAACACCCCCTCTACGCTGGTGGCTACCGATCCGGGGCGGGTGACAATATAGCCCACTTCATCCAGTTCCAGTTGCCCTTTGAACAGGTCGGTGTTGGGTTTGTGGCCGATGGCGTAAAATACCCCCCCTACTGCCATCTCCCGGATCTCGCCCGTCTGGTTGTTGCGCACCTTCACCCCCGTCAGGCGCTGGCCGTCACCCAGGACTTCCACCGCCTCGGTGTACCAGTGCACGGTAATCTTGGGGTGGTTGAGGACTCGGTCTTGCATGGCCTTGCTGGCCCGCATTTTGCCACTGCGCACCAGGATGTGGACATGGGATCCAAACTTGGTCAAATAGGTAGCTTCCTCGCAGGCGGTGTCGCCGCCGCCAATGACCACCAGCTCCACCCCCCTGAACATGGGCATGGCCCCATCGCAGACAGCACAGGCGGACATGCCGCGGTTCCAGTAGATCTCCTCTCCGGGCAGGTGTAGGCGCTTGGCTGTGGCCCCGGTGGCGATGATTAGGCTGTGGGTGCGCACTTCTCGCTCATCAGAGCGGACCACGAAAGGCCGCTGGCTGAGATCCACAAAGGTAACATCCTCGGGGTAGAGCTCTGCCCCCCACCGCTGCGCTTGAGCGCGCATGTTTTTCATCAGCTGGGGGCCGCTGATGCCCTCGGGAAAGCCCGGAAAGTTTTCCACCTCGGTGGTGGTCATCAGTTGCCCACCCGGGATCCCGCCCACCTGAAACCCCTCGAACACAACTGGCTTCAGCTTGGCCCGGCCGGCATAGATGGCCGCGGTCAAGCCAGCGGGCCCAGAGCCAATAATGACCACATTCTCAACCCGACTTTGCTCCGTCATCCTCTCTCTCCCCTTCTGCAGCTCTCTAAGTCAAACTCATAATGACTACGCTTTAGCCTAACACGACTCCGCAACCTCAGCGAGGTTGGGGCTCCCAGTCCTATTTTCGCTCTCGGCCAGGGCATTGGCCTGTCCGGGAACACCGGTGTAGCTTGCCAGTTGGCCTAGGCCTCTTCCCCTTGCAAGTAGCCTTACCGCAGGTTAGTGGAGAGAAGGCCGGAGGCAGGCCAGTTTCGTATCAGAAAATACAAAAAACTGGTGTCGGCCTTTCTAGGATGGGTGAGCGCTTTTGGCCTGTCTGGGTCAAAGCATGGGGATCATCGGCTGGGATCCCACCCCTAGTCTCAACGGCAACCCAAGTTAGGAGAGAGCGATGGCATCCACCCCCCAAGAAGTGCTCCAGATGATCCAGGACAACAATGTCCAGATGGTGGATCTCAAGTTTGTGGATCTCTTTGGCACCTGGCAGCATATCTCCGTCCACTCTTCGATGCTGACGGAAGAAGTTTTTAGCGAAGGGCTGCCTTTTGATGGATCCAGCATCCGAGGCTGGAAATCCATCAACGAGTCGGACATGTACATGGTGCCGGATCCCAAAACAGCCTGGATCGACCCGTTTTTTCAAGTGCCCACCCTCAGCCTTATCTGTAACATTATTGAACCGCGCACCGGCCAGCCCTACAGCCGTTGTCCGCGGAGCCTAGCAGCGCGGGCTGTGGCCTATCTGCAATCGACAGGGATTGCCGATACGGCTTACTTCGGGCCTGAAGCAGAGTTTTTCATCTTTGAAGATGTACGGTTTGACCAAACTCAGAACGCCGGCTACTACTTTGTCGATTCCATCGAGGGCCGCTGGAACTCGGGCCGAGAGGAAAAAGGGGGCAACCTGGGCTACAAGCCGCGCTACAAAGAGGGCTATTTCCCTGTGCCGCCCACCGATGCCCACCAGGATCTTCGTACCGAGATGCTGTTGACAATGGCCAAGCTGGGGGTGCCTATCGAGAAGCACCACCACGAGGTGGCCACCGGCGGGCAAGGGGAGCTGGGCTACCGCTTTGCCGATCTAATCACGGCTGCCGACTACATGATGATTTACAAGTACGTGATCCGGAACGTGGCCCGCAAGCACGGCAAGACGGTGACGTTCATGCCCAAGCCCCTCTTCAATGACAACGGCAGCGGCATGCACACGCACCAGTCCCTCTGGAAAGACGGCCAGCCCTTGTTTTACCAAGAAGGCAACTACGCCGATCTCAGCGAAACGGCTCTCTACTACATTGGCGGCCTGCTCAAGCATGCCCCAGCCATCCTAGCCTTTACCAACCCCACCACCAACTCCTACAAGCGCCTAGTGCCTGGGTTTGAGGCGCCGGTCAACTTGGCCTACTCGCAGGGCAACCGCTCCGCAGCCATTCGCATTCCAGTTACAGGCAAAAATCCCAAGGCCAAGCGGCTGGAGTTCCGCTGCCCCGATGCCACCTGCAACCCCTACATTGCCTTCTCGGCCATGTTGATGGCGGGGCTGGACGGGATCAAGAACAAGATCCATCCCGGCGAGCCCCTCGACAAAGATATCTACGATCTGGAGCCGGACGAGCTGGCCAAGATCCCCTCCACGCCCGGATCCCTGCTGGATGCTTTGGAAAACCTGCAGAAGGATCACGACTTCCTACTGGAGGGAGGTGTCTTTACTGAGGATCTCATCGAAACCTACATCGAGTACAAGATTGACAACGAGATCAACCCCATCAACCTGCGGCCTCACCCCTACGAGTTCGCGCTCTATTTCGACGCCTGATCGAGGTTCTCATTTGAAGCATTAGTTCTTGGCCACGGCTTTTGAACGGGATCCCTTCCTTTGCTGGAGGGATCCCTTTTTTTGATATTCTGGGGCCGAAGTCTAGAGGTTGGAGGGAGGGTTTGCAATGGAATGGCTTATTTTTGGTCTGTTCTTGGTTTTTGTTATCGGCCTTCTGGCGCTTGCCGCCTATCTAGAGAAGAAGCGTCGGGAAGCTTTGGAGCAGGTGGCCAGGAGCCTGGGCATGTCGTTTTCAGCGGAGCTACCCGAAGGGATCCGCTCCCGCTTGCTTCAGGCAGGCTTTGAACTATTTGAACGAGGCTACGCTCGACGTTTCTACAACTCAATGTCCAAGCGGCTAATCGATGGAACTGAGATCGGTGCCTTTGACTATAAGTACACCCGCGGTAGCGGCAAGAGTCGCAGCACTCATCGCCAGTCTGTTTTCTGGGCCTATTGCGAAGATCTACGGCTACCTCATTTTCGGCTACATCCGAATATTCCCCTGTTTCATGACATTGCCAAAGCCTTTGGCATGCAAGATATCAACTTCGAGGGCCACCCTAAGTTTTCCCGCAGCTACCTTTTGCGCGGAGAAGATGAGGCCAAGATTCGCCTGCGCTTCCATCCTAGTTTTCTTAGTTTTTTGGAGCAGCATCCTCCTTGTTGCGCTGAGGGATCCGGGCCGCAGCTTATTGTTTGGCGGGACGACCAACAGGTGAGTCCAGAAAAAATGGCAGACTGGCTGCGCTTCGGGGAAGAATGGGTGCAACGACTGCGGCTGCGTCGCGTTTAACTCTCTGGATCGCCCCTCAAGGCCACTCCCTGGGTATGATGAGAGGAAGAGTTTAAAAAACGTAACGTGTCTTCCTCATTGTCCCAGGCAGTTGTTCTCATTACAGGGGCCACAGGGGGCATTGGCAGCGCCCTGGTGCCTATGTTGGCCCAGGCCGGAGCCCATCTGGTGCTGGCGGCACGGCGGGAGGATCCCTTGCGCGCGCTGGCGGAGAAAGCGGTGTCCCTGGGGGCTGCCTCCGGGCTGGGGATCCCTGCCGATGTGACGGACTATGCCCAGGTGGAGGCCCTTGTCAACCAGACCCTACAAAGGCACGGGCGGATCGACGTGTTGATCAACCTGGCAGGAGCCGGGATCCTCAAGCCTGCCCCGCAAATTACCCCTGCCGAGCTGGAGCGAATGCTGGCGGTTAACCTCAAGGGCAGCTTCTACACCAGCCAACTGGCAGCCAATGCCATGCGGGAGCAAAAATCCGGCCACATCCTCAACTTCCCCGGCATTTTGGGCCGTCACCCTATGGCCATGGCTGCAGCTTACTGTGCTGCCAAATTTGGCGTGGTCGGCTTTAGCAAGTGCATGGCCGATGAGCTAAAGCGCTTTGGGGTGCGCTTTACCCTGTTTTACTTTGGCGGCATCGACTCACCCTTCTGGGATCCCATCAGCCTCAAGGTGCAAAGGGATAAAATGCTCAGCCCCACCACGGCTGCCGAGGCCATTCACTTTGTCCTCACGCTGCCCGCCAATGCCGTGCCCAATGAGGTGGTGCTGCAGCCGGAAAGCCATCAGTTTCTGTAACAGGAGTCCCTCCACGAGCAGCCACGGGATGTCCCACCGCGTGGTTGTAGAGTACCCTACTTTCTTTCGCGGGGGTGTCTGGATCCTGGCCTTGACGCTGCAAGTCCAGGAGGGGCCCCCCAGTAGCTAAGGTTTGCTGAGAGCACCTTTAGGAGAGTCCCGAGAAGGGGTGGGATCCGTTGGCAAGCCCCTTCCTGGCCAGAGGAGGGTTGACCAAGCTGGGGGGCTGCTTGCAGCTATTTGGGCAGGTTGCTTCCATAATCAGGAAAGTGTCCACTCGAGGGCCTGGCCAATGGAGGCCATACGCTCACTTTTGCAAGAGGAGCCTATCCTCTCGTTTGCTCTACTGCTGGGGGTGATCCTGGTGGTGCCGCTGCTCTTTGAGCGGCTGCGCCTACCGGGGTTGGTGGGCCTTTTGGCGGCAGGGATCGCCCTAGGGCCGCAGGGACTGAACCTGCTGAGCTCAGAGCTGCCGACGGTGCAGTTGCTCTCGGATATTGGCGTGGTCTACCTGCTGTTTGTGGCCGGGCTGGAGATTGACCTGGAGCAGTTTCGGCAGACCCGCAACCGCTCTGCCACCTTTGGCGTGTTGACCTTTGCCATCCCCCTAACTGTGGGCACTGCCATTGGGCGGCTATTTGGCTTTGGCTGGAATGCGGCCATTCTATTGGGATCCCTGTTTGCCTCCCACACCCCCCTGGGCTACCCCATCGTCAGCCGCTATGGCCTGGTGAGAAATGAGGCGGTGCTGGTCACCATTGGCGGCACCATCTTTACCGACATTGCCTCGCTGCTGGTCTTGGCGGTCTGTGTCGGCATCCACGACGGTGAGTTTTCCCTCTGGAGCTTGGTGCGGCTGCTGGGATCCCTGCTACTGTATGCGGCTGCGGTGCTGTTTGGGGTGGACTGGCTGGGGCAGCGGTTCTTTCGCGTAACCGGCAGCGAAGAGGGCAACCAATTTTTGTTTGTGCTGCTGGCTCTGTTTGTGGCGGCTCTGGGGGCGCAGTGGATTGGGGTAGAGAAGATCATCGGCGCCTTCTTGGCGGGGCTAGCCGTGAACGATGTGCTGCGGGAGGGCTCTGTCAAAGAAAAGATTGTCTTTGTCGGCAGCATCTTGTTCATCCCCGTCTTCTTTGTGGATATAGGGCTGTTGCTTGATCTACGCGCCTTTCTGCAAACCCTCAGCTCCCTTTGGCTGATGCTGAGCATCTTGCTGGGGCTAAGCCTGAGCAAATACGCTGCCGCCCAACTCTGTCAGTGGCTCTACCACTACACCCCGGCGCAAAAGCTAATGATGTGGTCGCTCTCCCTGCCCCAGGTAGCCGCCACCCTGGCGGCCGCTCTAGTGGGGTACCGGGTGGGGCTACTCAAGGCGGAGGTGCTCAACAGCGTGGTGGTGCTAATGCTGGTTACAGCCACGCTGGGTCCAATTTTGACCACTCGGGCGGCTACGCAGATGGCTAGGGAGGAGGAACAGGGCCGGCTTCCGTGTGGGGCAGGGGTCTCTGTAGCGCCGCCTCCCCAGCTCTACGTGGTCGTGGTGCCCCTGGCCAATCCCGAAACCGAGGAAAACCTCCTGGAGATGGCCTGCCTCCTGGCCAAGCACGAGGGCGGGCGGGTGGTTCCCCTCACGGTGGCGACCGGCCACCTGCACATGGACTCCCCCTTGCTGCAGGACTCCTTGGAGCGCGGCGAGGATCTGCTGCGGCGGGCAGTGGAGTTTTGTCAGGCCTGGGGAGTAGAAGTTACCCCCCTCAGCCGCATTGACAGCCACGTTGCCCAAGGGATCAGCCACGCCAGCCGTGAGCAGAACGCCAGCCTCATTGTCATGGGCTGGAGCGATCCCACCCGCTTGCGGGCCCGCCTCTTTGGCAGCGTCATCAATAGTGTCCTCTGGGCCGCTCACTGCCCCGTTGCCGTGGCGCGCTTGCTCCAGCCCCCTCACAAGCTGCGGCGGATCCTGGTGGCGCTGGAAAACTTTCGCTCGCAGTCAGCCCAGGCGGTGCGCCTAGCCCAGATCTTGGCTGCCGCCAACCAGGGGGAGATCACCTTGCTCCACATCTGCCCAGGCGGTACCCCCGAAAGCGATCGCCAGTGGCTGGAGGCGCAGCTTTTGTCTCTGGCCCAACAGCCAGACGTGGGCTACCCCGTCCAGGTAAAGGTCTTGGCCAGCGACGATGTCGCCAAAAAGCTCTTGCAAGAGGCGCAAGGGTTTGACCTGGTGGTGTTGCCCTTTTTTCGGCGGCGCCACCCTAGTGGGAGCCTCTCCTTTAGCGACACAACCACCCGCCTCCTGGAACGCCTCACCTGCTCTTTGCTCATGGTTGGGGAACCCCTCTAAGACCAGCGGCAGGTTAACCGTTCCCGCCAGCCTGCTGCTACAGCTCCTGCCGTGCCTCTAAGGCCCGGGCCAGGGTCACTTCATCGGCATACTCCAACTCGGATCCCATGGGCAGGCCGAAGGCTAGACGAGTCATGCGCAGGTTGGGGGCAACCGGCCTAAGGTAATCTTTAACCACGTGCATAGTGACCTCCCCCTCCACACTGGGGCTGAGGGCAAAGATAAGCTCCTGGGGCTTTTCCCGAGCCACCCGTGCCACCAGTTCGCGGATGCGCAACTGCTCAGCCCCGATCCCGTTGATGGGCGAGATAAGGCCCCCCAACACGTGGTAGAGACCCTTAAACTCGCGCGTTCGCTCCACAGCAATGAGATCCCTGACATCGGCCACCACGCACCAGAGCAGGCGATCCCGCTGGGGCGAACGGCAGATCTCACAGGGATCCTCCGCCGACCAGTTGAAGCACAAAGAGCAGTGCTTAACGGTTTGTTTGGCTTCCAGCAGGGCTTGGGCCAGGGCCTCGACCTCGCCAGCGGGCCGGTTGAGCAAGTGCAAGGCCAACCGCTGAGCTGTTTTGGAGCCAATGCCGGGCAGGCGCTGCAGCTCCTCGATGAGGCGAGCCAAAGGGCGAGTGTACATAGAAAGCCAGGCTGGCCAGTATCAGCCCAACCCCAACCCTGGCAGGCTGATATTCGCTGTCAGTTCCTCCATGCGCTTGCGCATCGTCTCAGCAGACTGGGTATAGGCATTCACCATTGCCGTGAGCAGCAAGTCCTCCACCACATCCACCGGCTCCTGGAGGACCTGGGGATTCAGGGACACCTTGAGGGGCTCCTGGTTGCCGTTGACCGTTACCTTCACCAACCCATTGCCAGCTTCGCCAACAATCTCCATTTCTTCTAGCTCTTTTTGTAGTCTTTGGGCGCCGTCGCGCACCTCTTGGGCTTTCTTGAGGGCTTCCTGAATTTTGCCAAAGGGTCCAAAGCCTCGTGTCATGGGATCCTCGTGGTTTAGAGACTCTGCTGTTCTACTCTACTCCTTTCCTTCCGTTGCTAAAAGACCTGCCCTCCCAAATTGGATTGGCCTTCTTCCTTGGGCTACCGTCTTCAGCTATTGTTGCAACGGGTGCAGCGGAAATTGTTGTCCTGCCTGGCACCCTACCCCTTGGGAGTAAACCCACTTGGAGCCCTGCCGTGTTGTTACTGGAGTGTTCCCCCTTAAAGCTCTCCCCAGCTGAGGCGCGGGAGAAATTGCTCTATTTGCTGGCGCAACTGGCCTACCGCGAGGGATCTTTTACTCTCACCTCTGGGCAGCAGAGCTCCTACTACATCAACTGCAAGCCCGTCACCCTCCACCCCCAGGGGGCCTACCTGGTGGGATCCCTGCTCCATCGGCTGTTGCCTCCCGAAACCGCCGCCGTTGCCGGGATGACCCTAGGGGCGGATCCCCTGGTGACGGCGGTGAGCTTGGCTTCCCTCTACGCCCAGCCCGCTAACCTCGCGGCCCTGATTGTCCGCAAAGAGCCCAAGGCGCACGGCACACAGGCCTGGATCGAGGGGCCGGAACTGCCAGCTGGCAGTCGGGTCTGGATCTTGGAGGATGTCGTCACTACAGGTGGCTCCGCCCTCAAGGTCGTAGAGCGAGTACGCGCAGCAGGCTACCGGGCAGAAGGGATCCTAGCCCTGGTGGATCGCCAGGAAGGGGCAGAAGCTCGCTTTCGCGAGATGGGAATCCCCTTTCGCCGCCTGTTTACCCTCGAAGAGGTGCAGGCTTGCCACCGGGCTGTCTGCCAAGGTTGGAGAAGCTAGCTTGGAGGGACTTCCATCCAACTGCAAAAGTGACAGCATAGGCGGTGGAATACCTGGTTGGGCAAAAAGGCATAGCCATGCGCATGGGCAGACTCAGTGGCATCCTCCTCCATCCAACCTCTTTGCCGGGGCCATTTGGCATTGGCGATCTGGGACCGTCGGCTTATCGGTTTGTGGATTTTTTGGTAGAAAGCGGCCAGAGCCTCTGGCAGGTGCTGCCTTTGGGGCCCACTGGCTGGGGCAACTCCCCCTACATGAGCTTTTCCGCCATTGCCGGCAACCCCCTGCTGATTAGCCCGGAGCTGCTGGTGAAAGCCGGCTGGCTGGAGCCCAACAGCTGGCAGGAGCTGCCCCAATGGCCAGCCATTCAGGGAGGAAGGGCCGAGCGGGTGGACTACGAAACCGTGATCCCCTTCAAGCTGGGTCTGCTGCACCGCGCCTGGGCCACCTTCAAAGACAAGGCCAAGGCCGCCGACTGGGAAGCCTTTCAAGCCTACTGTGCTGCCGAGGCCGATTGGCTGCCGGACTACGCCCTGTTCATGGCCCTTAAAGAGGTATACGGCAACCAAGAGTGGACTCAATGGGATCTGGCTCTGGCCCAGCGGGATCCCCTTGCTCTCCAAGAGGCCCGCGACCGCTACGCCGAGGCTGTAACCCGCCAGATGTTCTGGCAGTATCTATTTGCCCAACAGTGGGGATCCCTAAGGGAGTATGCCCACCAGCATCAAGTGCAGCTTATTGGCGACGTACCCATCTACGTTGCTGCCGACAGTGCTGACGTCTGGGCCAACCGGGAACTGTTTCAGCTCGATGAGCAAGGGCGGCCTCTGTGGGTAGCCGGCGTTCCTCCCGATTACTTTAGCCCCACTGGGCAGCGCTGGGGCAATCCCCTCTACAATTGGGAGGTGCTCAAGGCTCGCGGCTATAGCTGGTGGATCCGGCGCATCCAGGCCATCCTCAAACAGGTGGACTATGTGCGCATTGACCACTTTCGCGGCTTCGAAAGCTACTGGGCCATCCCTGCCGAGGCGGAAACAGCCGTAGAAGGGGAGTGGCAAAAGGGGCCGGGGGCTGATTTCTTTCGGGCGCTGGCCGAGAAGTTGGGGGAAGTTCCGGTCATTGCCGAAGATCTGGGAGAAATTACGCCAGAGGTGTTGCAATTGCGGGATCAATTTGGTCTGCCTGGCATGAAAGTCCTGCTGTTTGCCTTCGGCGCTGGCCCTGACAATCCCCACCTGCCCCACAACTACGAGCGCAACTTCGTCGTCTACACCGGCACCCACGACAACAACACTGTGGTGGGCTGGTTTCATGACCCAGAACGCCCGGAGTGGGAAAAACAAAACCTATTGCGCTACCTCGGCTGCCAGGGATCGGAGGGCATCCACTGGGATCTCATCCGCCTCGCCTTTGCCTCCGTGGCCACTCTGGCCATCATTCCCCTGCAAGATGTGATGGGCCTGGGGGCAGAGGCGCGCATGAACTTCCCCGGCAGGGCCGAGAACAACTGGGCCTGGCGCTACCGCGAGGAGATGCTGCAACCAGAGCTGGCCCAGCGGCTGGCGGAGCTCAGTGTAACCTACGGGCGCATCTCGGCCCAAGACTTGGAGCAGCGGCGGGCGGCTCTGGCAGCCTCCAGCTCTAGCTAGTTCTCCAAGCAGCGACGGCGGGGACCCCACCTAGTCAAGGGCTTGCACCTTGGCTAGGAACTCCGCCACTGTCAGGGATCCCCAGTCTTGTCCGTGGCGCTGGCGCACGCTCACTGTGCCAGTTGCCTGTTCTTTTTCTCCCACAATGAGCATGAAGGGGATCCTGGCCTTCTCGGCGTTGCGGATCTTTTTGGGCAGGCGCTCGCTGTCGGCATCGATGTGGACGCGGATCCCCTGTTCCCGCAGCTGGTCCCGCACCTGGGTGGCATAGCCCAGGTACTGGTCGGAAATGGGCAAAATGCGCACCTGTTCTGGCGCTAGCCAGAAGGGAAAATCCCCCGCGTATTCTTCAATGAGGATTCCAATGAGCCGCTCCAGCGAGCCAAAGGGAGCGCGGTGGATCATCACCGGCCGCTGCCGGGAGCCGTCTTCGGCTACGTAGTACAAATCAAAGCGCTGCGGGTTTTGGTAGTCCACCTGCACTGTGCCCAACTGCCACTCCCGATCCAGCGCGTCGCGGAAGATGAAGTCCAGCTTCGGCCCGTAGAAAGCTGCCTCCCCGATCCCTTCAAAATAGGGCATCGACAACTTCTCCACCGCGCGGCGAATGGCGTTCTCGGCCATGTCCCACTCTTCCGGGGATCCCAAATATTTATCGGATTTGGGATCGCGGAAACTGAGGCGGGCGCGAAAATTCTTGAGTTTGAGCTTGTCGAAAACGACCAGAATGAGATCGACAACCTTGAGAAACTCTTCTTCCAACTGATCGGGCCGGACAAACAAATGGGCATCATCTACCGTGAAGCCGCGAACGCGGGTTAAGCCTCCCAGCTCTCCCGATTGTTCGTAGCGATAGACGGTGCCGAATTCGGCATAGCGCAGTGGTAAGTCGCGGTAGGAGCGCAGCTCCGATTTATAGATTTGGATGTGAAAAGGGCAGTTCATCGGCTTCATGACAAAGCCCTGCTCTGCCGCCCGTGCTTCCTCGCTTTCCGCCATCAGGGGAAACATGTCTTCCCGATACTTTTGCCAGTGGCCGGAGATCTTGAACAAATCCACACGGGCAATATGGGGTGTCACCACCGGCAGATAGCCCCGCTTGAGCTGCTCCTGCTTGAGAAAATCCTCCAGCACCCAGCGCAGGGTAGTTCCTTTGGGAGTCCAAAGGGGCAGGCCCGGCCCCACCTCGTCGGAAAAGATGAATAGGCCCAACTCCTTGCCCAGCTTGCGGTGATCCCGTCGCTTGGCCTCTTCCAGCCGCCGCTTGTATTCCTTCAGCTCCTCTGGCGTCTCCCAGGCAGTGCCGTAGATGCGCTGAAGCTGGGGCCTGCTTGCATCTCCTCGCCAATAGGCGCCAGCTACGCTGAGCAGGTCAAAAGCCTTGGGGTTGATCTCCTTAGTGTTTTCCACGTGGGGGCCGGCACAGAGATCCCACCACTCGTCCCCCAGATGATAAATGGTGATTGGCTCGCCTTCGGGGATGCTGTCTAGGATCTCCAATTTGTAAGGCTCGCCAAGGGCTTCGATGCGGCGTCTGGCTTCTTCCCGACTCACCTCCTCACGGATTACCGGCAAGCCCTTTTTGATGATGGCCTGCATCTCTTTTTTGATGCGCTCTAGATCTTCCGGGGTGAAGGGCTCGGGATGGTCAAAATCGTAGTAGAAGCCATAGTCCGTTGTTGGGCCGATGGTTACCTTTGCCTTGGGAAATAGCCTTTGCACCGCCATGGCCATCACATGGGAGGTGGTATGGCGAATGCGCTCCAGCTTGGGAGACTCCTGAGTACGCAGCAGCTTGAGGGTACTATTGGCCTGCTGAGGCGACGCGGCTGGTTGAGACATCGGAACCCGCTTTAACAACAAAGACTATTCGTACTCTTATCTTAGGCTGAGGCAAGGGCAGTCGAGATACTGCTGGGTTGAGAGGCCCCTCAAGCTTAGCCAAGAAAAAGGGGCAAAAGGGCGCGGTATTCTATCTTATTGAGGTGCTGCAACCCCTGCCTTTATCATGGTCTCCTCGCCCGCCAACCTTGTTGCACGCTCTGCTGCTTCTGAACCGCAACCGCTCTCCCTTTCTGGAGGTGCTCCCGTTATCGCCGCCATCGATGTGGGCAGCAACTCCCTACACATGGTGGTGGTGCGCATCAACCCCCACATCCCCAGCTTCACCATCATCTCCCGCGAAAAAGCCACCGTCCGCCTGGGAGAGTTTTGCAGCCAGACGGGCGCCCTGACGCCTGCAGCCATGGAACGGGCGCAGTTGGCTCTGGAGCGGTTTTGCCGCCTTGCCGAAAGCTTTCAGGTGCAGGACATTGTTGCGGTGGCTACTAGTGCCGTGCGCGAAGCCCCCAACGGGCTGGAATTTTTAAAGCGGATAGAACAGGAGCTGGGCCTGCGGGTGGAGTTGATCTCGGGCCAGGAGGAAGCCCGCCGCATCTACCTGGGGGTACTCTCGGCCATGGAGTTCCACAACCGGCTGCACGCAGTGGTGGATATCGGCGGCGGCTCCACCGAGCTGATTCTGGGCAACGGCCAAGAGCCCGAGTTCCTGCGCAGCATCAAGGTGGGAGCGGTGCGCCTGACCCAAGCGTTTTTGCACCACGATCCGCCTACTGCTGCCGAGTTGCAAGCCCTGCGGCAACACATCCGCGGCATGCTGGAAGCTCCCATCGAGCAGATGAGGCGCATCGTTGCAGCCTCACAGCAGCAGGGATCCCTGCCCTTGGTGGGCACCTCTGGCACCATCGAGTGCCTGGCCCAGTTGGATGCCCGCCGTCGCTTGGGTGCTGTCCCCACTCGCCTGCAGGGGTACAAGTTTAGCCTGGAAGCCCTGCGGCGCTATGTCAAAGAGCTGCGCTCTCTCACCGTAGCCGAACGGCAAAAGCTACCTGGTCTTGGGGAGAGGCGGGGAGAAATCATCCTAGCGGGGGCAGTCATCTTGGAGGAGGTGATGACCCTGCTGGGGGTGGAGAAGATCCAGTTTTGTGAGCGGGCCCTGCGGGAAGGGCTGATCGTAGATTGGATGATCAGCCAGGGGTTAATTGAAGATCGGCTGCGCTACCACAGCTCGGTGCGGCGGCGCAGCGTCCTCAAGCTGGCGGAAAAATACCAGGTGGAGATCCCCTACGCCGAGCGAGTGGCGGAGTTTGCCCTCAGCCTCTTCGATCAAACCCGCGGCATCCTGCACTCCTGGGGCTCTCGCGAGCGAGCCCTTCTCTGGGCGGCGGCCATGCTGCACAACTGCGGCCACTTCATCAGCCATGCCGCCCACCACAAACACTCCTACTACCTCATCCGCTACGGGGAACTCTTGGGCTTTAACGAGGAAGAGGTGGAGGTGATCGCCAACCTAGCCCGCTACCATCGCAAGTCCCCCCCCAAGAAGAAGCACGAGAACTTTCAGCGCCTTACCAACGAGCGGGATCGCCAAGTGGTCCTGGAACTGAGTCCCTTGTTGCGCATAGCCTGTGCTCTGGATCGCCGCCGCCTGCAGGCCATCCAGGCGGTGCACTGCCGTTTTCAGCTTTTGGGAGAGGGCCCCCGTTGCCTGGAGCTCATTTTGGAGCCCAAGCACCCCAACGATGACTGTGCTCTAGAGCTGTGGAGCTTGAACGAGAAGAAAAAAGTCTTCGAGCAACAGTTCAAACTGCAAGTTATCCCCAAGCTCTCTACCCAGCTGCAGCACAGCGCGGATCCCTTTGAGGCAGCCATCTAGCCAAGGAGCAGATGGTCATTTCCAACAAGACAAAGACACTTTGCTGCCCACCCAACTACCAAGCTGCTGCTGAATGCCAACAGCTGGCCAATCGGATTCTTGAGCTGCTGGGGGCAGGGGGGTGGATAAGTCCCCTCCCAAACTCGCAGCGCCAGGGCCGGGATCCCGACACCCCCGCGAAGAGGGGGTAGGAGGGTCTCGGGTGTAACCACGCGGTGGGACCTGCTGGGGTTGCTCGTAGAGGGACAATTGAAGCGTTCCCAGAGCGTGGCGTAAGCCATTGAAGCCTGCCCTCTATGTGGAAGTAGGGTACAGAAAAGGGACAGTGTTCCCCCCTACTTCTGGGAATGTCTGGTTGGGCAGTAGCTCAGGTCATCGCTACCGGTTTGTTCAAAATCCTCAGCCCATAGCTGGACCAGCCTATAGCTCCTATTTGCGCTAGTGGGATAAAGTTCTTGCAATACTGCGTAGCAGGTGCTCAAGGAGCAATAGTAATAGGTGAGGGGCTAGTTTGGGTGGTTTTCTGCCCGCCTCGCTCCAAGATTACTTCAATGACGCCGTTGGTAACCGGCTGCATGTTAAGGGGCAGTTGTTGCTGGGTTTCGTAGAGGCCTGGTGCCACCTCTCGCATCTCCACCTCCGGCGTCACCCCAACGATGCGAAAGGCAGCTCTCCCTCCAGGATCCCCTCGCATCGTAACTTTGAGGATCTCACCTGGGCGCAGGTTGGTGCTGTTGGTGGCGACGCTAAAAATCTGGGGCGGCCCAGCAGCCAAAGGCCGAGAAGCTGGCTGAATGGTGGAGCGGGTCCCTTTAGATCCATCGATGGAGAAAGGAAAGATCTCCCGGTACTCCTGGCTGAGGCCGTCTTTAGTTAACACAACCCGCACAGTGGGGTTGGTGGCCTGGTGGGTGGGAGCCACCACGTAGGTGCCCTCGTAGTGGTGGGGCCGCACCTCCCGCATTGGCTGGTTCAGGGCCAGATTGCCCAGGTCAAATTGGGCCACTCCCCCCGAGTCCCCCCAGATGGCGATGGTGAGGATGTCACCTTCCACCAGGTCGCGCTGGGGATCCAAACGAATAGCCGTGATGCGAGGGGCAAGGCTGGTGGCCACGGGGGTAGGAGTAGCAATAGGTGGCGGAGGGAAGAGGGGCTGCACCGGCGGGGGCGCAACATTGCCCAGGGCCAACTGAGGGAGTCGCCGCTGAACACGGGTCTCCAGCCCGTTGAGGCTGAGTTGAATGCGGAGGTCGGGGCCAAGGGCCCTGTCTTGGGGGCCAAGGGTGTAGACGGCACGGTAGTAGCCGGGCTGCACCTCTTCCATGGGCAAGCCACGCACCAGATCGCCAATATCCACCCTGGCCTTGCCATTGGGGGTGCCCCGGGCCTCAACGGTCAAGGTTCCCCCTGGCGGCACCACTCCCGCTTCAGGAATAACTCGTGTTTGCAAGATTTCAGGCTGAACCCTCGTGGCTACCGCTGCAGGGGAAGGACGCAGCTGGGCTACTGGAGGCGGCAGAGGCGGCAGCTTTCCGCGATACACCAGCGCTTGATGCAACAGCACTGCCCCTTCAGCTCGGCTAAGCACTCGGTTGGGCCGCAGCTTGGCGGGATCCGGTACATTCACCACTAGGCCCGCTTCCCCTGCCATGGCCACCAAAGCCCGCCCTACCTCTGGCACCTCAGCAGCATCGGTGTACAAAGCCATCCAGCGCTCAATGTCAGCTGGGGTGGGGGCAGGCAATTGCAGGGCCCGCACCAAAATAGCCAGAGCTTCCAGGTGGGTGAGATCCCCTTGCGGGCGAAACTCGTTGCCTTCGTACAGGCGCATTGCCCCTGCCTGCAGCACCGCCTGGGCTGTCCAATAGTCGGGGGTATTGGGCTCGAGATCGCGAATCTCTTGGACCTGCTTGGGGTTGGGGATGTAGCCGAAAAACTCCGTCAGCCACTGGGCCAGTTCTAGGCGGGTGAGAGGGGCCGACAGCGGCTCCTGAGTAAGCACCAGATCCGTTTGGCGCTCCAACGCCGCCACATAGGCCTCCGTCCAGGCCAGCGAGGCTTGCTGTTGCACGCCTTGGGACCACGTCGGTAGGCTAGCACTCGACCAGGTGAGCACCCAACCTAAGCCCAGCGCCAGGGGCCACGAGCACCGCATGGCTGCCACTCCCGCTTGATTTGGCTTTCCTCAGAGAAAGCTTAGCCCAAACTTCCCCTCTCCCTCTTCACCTTTGCTACTGTTGCAGTTGCGGGGACTACCCATCAAGAGGCCCGTTTTCGCCTAGAATGACAAAACCATCCGCAAGCCACGGACAGAGGGCGGACAGACTTGAGGCTGACTGCCCTGACCAGCAGGAGTGAGAATTGCCGGCGGGAGGGATCCATGCCACACACCATTGTTACCGACGTTTGCGAAGGCGTTGCCGACTGTGTGGAGGCTTGCCCTGTTGCCTGTATTCACCCGGGGGATGGCAAAAATGCCAAAGGCACCAACTACTTCTGGATTGACTTTGCCGTCTGCATCGACTGTGGCATCTGTTTACAGGTTTGCCCCATCGAAGGCGCCATCCTCCCCGAGGAAAGACCCGAGCTGCAACGAGTACTTCCTCCCCACCTAGCCCAGAGAAGCCAAGGCGAGGAGGCCGCTGGTTAACCAGTTCAGGGACAGGATCCCTCCCAGAAAGGCCATTGGGATTAGGCCAACTAGACGCCACCACTCCAGATCCAGGGCCACCGCCGCTGCCCGCACCTGCCAGACCGCAAACCACCCTAGCGCCACTAAGCCCAAGAGGGATCCGGCCACCCCGCCCAAAGACTGGGCAGGCCCCAGGAGCAGCCAAGGCAAACCGGCAAAGGCCGTTAGGCAAAGCAGTGCCGCAAAGGAAGGGGCAGCCCGCCCAAAGCAAAAGGCCAGCCCCTGCAACAAAGCTGCTGAGCTTACCCAGCTTAGGGATCCCGCCACGACGGCCAGTACCAAGCTCGGCAAGTTTACCCCAAAGCGGCGAAGGGCCTCGAGGATGTGGAGCAGCGCTACCACCACAAACGCCTGCCAGAGGACAGGCTGCTGTCGCAGCAGGCGAAAGGTACGCTCGGGTAAAAACCAGGCGCCGTAGATGTTGTCCAACAGAGAACCCAGCATGGCTGCCAAAAGGTTGAGCTGTCCCTTATCGTAGCTAAAGGCGGGCCTAGCCTCCCTCCCTGCAAATCCTTGCTAGGTCCTTGACAGATCTAGCCCAGGAATGCGGTATGATAGCCAAAGGATACTGAGGCGTTGGTGACTGCCGTTATGTTTTTGCGATCGATACCCTTTGGAAATTAGGACGGGTGTGGATGTGAGAGCAGTAGGCCAAACTTGGTTTGGAAACTATCAATAGTCATCCCCGATGTCCTATCGTGGATTTTCCAGGTCGAAAACAACGGTAAAACGGCGCAAACAGTATCCCTAAGGAGGCCCTCAAAAGAGGGCTTTCTTGCTGCTGAGAGTCGTTTCCAAATTACAAGCCCTTAGCCTGGAGATCCCTCCGGGCCCCGGGAATGGAGCACCCCAGCGCCGCCCTTTACTTGGTGGCTACTCCTATTGGCAACCGCGAAGATATCACCCTACGCGCACTGCGAGTTTTGCAAGAGGTGGACTGGGTGGCTGCGGAAGATACCCGCCATTCTGGTCAGCTTCTTAGCCATTTTCAAATTTCCGCTCGCCTCATTAGCTACCACGAGCACAATGCCAGTCGGCGGATCCCGCAGATCCTCAAGTACCTAGCAGCAGGGCAGTCGGTGGCCCTCATCAGCGATGCCGGTACACCCGCCATCTCCGATCCAGGCCAGGAGTTGGTGCGCGCCTGTATCCAAGCTGGGATCCCGGTGATCCCGGTGCCTGGGCCTGTGGCGGCAGTGGCCGCGTTGACGGCCTCCGGCTTGCCCACCGAACGATTTGTCTTCGAGGGCTTTCTTCCCCTTAAACCCAGGCAGCGCCAGGTACGCCTGCAGCAACTGGCCCAAGAAGAGCGCACCATCGTTCTCTACGAAGCCCCCCACCGCCTGCAGCAGACCTTGCAGGATCTCCTAGTGCACTGCGGCCCCCAGCGGCAGATTGTGCTAGCCCGCGAGCTCACCAAATGGCACGAGTCCTTTTGGCGGGGATCCCTGGCCGCTGCTCTGGAGCACTGCCTTGCCCAGCCGCCGCGGGGAGAATTTACCCTTGTTCTGGAGGGGCGGCCTTCCTTAGAAAAGGGCGAGGAAATCTCCCCCTCCGAAGCAGAAGTGCGCCAGGAGCTGGCTTGCCTGCTGGCTAAGGGCCTGCCCCGCTCCGCCGCCAGCCGACAACTGGCTCAGCGTCTGCAGGGATCCTCTTTCTGGACGCGGCGCCGCCTTTATGAGCTCTCCCTGCAGCTGGAGAATCCCTCCCTAAGCGTCGAGCTTCCTTCTACCACCAACGAGGAGACAGCCTCCTAAAGCCTGGCGCGCAGGAAGAATCAGCGCCTGGAAGCTGGGGCAGCAGCCGAGAGTGGGCGGGGCTCTTGCTTTTGCTTTGCCGCCCTGCCCTCCAACGACCAGGGAGAAGGGCGCCTACCCAGTCAACGAGCTGGGGCGGCTGATCTCCCCCGCAGCCAAGTCCTGCAGGCCTAGGTACGCCTGTTACGGTACTGCTTCCGGCCTGTGGCCAAGGGTCCCTGGCCCCCCTCCTCTCCCTCCCCTTGGGGAGGGGGGAAGGAGTTACTTGGACTTGAGCTTCTCTGCCTTCTCGATGGCCTCCTCGATGGTGCCCACCAGGTAGAAGGCCTGTTCCGGCAGCTCGTCCAGCTCTCCCGAGAGAATGCGCTGGAAGCCCTTGATGGTATCCTCCAACTTCACGTACTTGCCGGGCGAGCCCGTGAACACTTCCGCCACAAAGAAGGGCTGCGACAGGAAGCGCTCAATGCGGCGGGCACGGGCCACCACCAGCTTGTCTTCCTCCGAGAGCTCGTCCAGGCCCAAAATAGCAATGATGTCCTGCAGCTCCTTGTAGCGCTGCAGCGTCTGCTTCACTGCCCGGGCTGTGTTGTAGTGCTCTTCCCCCACAATGTCCGCCTGCAAAATTGTGGATGAAGAATCCAGGGGATCCACCGCGGGGTAAATGCCCTTGGCTGCCAAGCTGCGCGACAGCACCACTGTCGAATCCAGGTGGGCAAACGTCGTCGCTGGTGCCGGATCCGTCAAGTCGTCAGCAGGCACATACACCGCCTGCACAGAAGTGATGGATCCCTGCTTGGTGGAGGTAATCCGCTCCTGCAGGTTGCCCATCTCTGTCGCCAAGGTTGGCTGATAGCCCACCGCCGAGGGCATCCGGCCCAACAGCGCCGACACTTCCGAGCCAGCCTGCACAAAGCGGAAGATGTTGTCGATAAACAGCAGCACGTCCTGCTTGTTGACGTCGCGGAAGTACTCGGCCATCGTCAGGGCGGTGAGGCCCACCCGCATGCGGGCACCCGGCGGCTCGTTCATCTGGCCGTAGACCAGCGCCACCTTACTCAGCACCCCAGACTCCTTCATTTCGTTGTAGAGGTCGTTTCCCTCGCGGGTGCGCTCTCCCACACCGGCAAACACTGACAGGCCAGAGTGCTCTTCGGCAATGTTGTGGATTAGCTCCTGGATAAGTACGGTCTTGCCTACACCGGCACCCCCAAACAAGCCTACCTTACCGCCCTTCTTGAAGGGGGCCAGCAGGTCAATGACCTTAATGCCAGTTTCAAGGAGCTCCGGTTTGACACTGAGTTCCACCAAGGGCGGAGCACTGCGGTGGATAGGGGCATACTCCTTAGCTTGTACCGGCCCTCCCTGATCCACCGGCTCTCCCAGCACGTTGAAAATACGGCCCAGGGTGGCCTCACCCACTGGCACAGTAATTGGGGCGCCTGTATCCACCACCGGCATACCCCGCACCAGCCCATCGGTGGAAGACATGGCCACGGCCCGCACGCGGTTATCTCCCAAAAGCTGCTGCACTTCACAGGTAACTTTTACCTTCAGACCACTTTCGGTAGTGGCCTCCACCTTGAGGGCATTGTAGATTTGGGGCAGCTTGCCGCTGGGAAACTCGACGTCAACCACCGGTCCAATGACCTGGGTAATGTAGCCAACGTTGGCTGCAGTGGCAGTAGCACTAACCATGGTTGTGGTTTAGCTCCTTGTTTGCTCAGCTGTAGTTGTGGACTTAGCGATGTTGGAAAAAATGAGTGGCTCCTAAGCTGGGCGTCGGATCCCGCCAGGGAAAGCCGGGGGCAATTGCCAGACAACTGGTCTGCTGCAGGACCTCGGCCTCACTGCTAGGATCAGCCTACCACTCTCCCTAACCCCCTGTAAGATTGGCTTTCCCAGGTTCAGGCACGCAGCTGGCTTGCCCCCCTGCAAACTGGCTCAGTACTCAAAGGTCATGGGTAGGAAGCGCGAGGGAGAAAAGCCGGCAGGATGGGGCTTTGGGGAAGAGGCGGGATCTCGAAAAGCCTCTGCTGCCTGCTGAAAATGCTGCAGCGCTTGTTCAATTTCCTGAAGCCGTGCCTGTATTTGCCCTTGCCGCTCCTGGAGAAACTCCAGTTCCTGATTAAGCCGCTGCTTTTCTAGCGAGAGCTGCTGCATCTCGGCATAGAGGGCAGATTCGGTTTTGCGGCGAGGGATCGAGCGCAACTTTGGCCGAGGTCGGGAGCGGGGCACGCGGGGCAAGTCCATCACAGGAGGTTTGGGACAAGAGTGGGGATGTGCCCATCCTAGCGCGGTTTTGAAGAAGGGGGAGCTGGCTGCGGCAGCTGTATTCTTGGCAGCAACTGTTCTCCCCCCTAAGATCCGACTTGTTGGGTGTGGAAAAGGGGAATGGTTGAGAGCGTAACGGAACTGCTGCAACGCTACAGCAGGGGTGAGCGCGATTTCAGCAACAGCCAACTGCCAGGAGCTGACTTGACTGGCGCGGAGCTACCTGGGATTGACTTAGGGGGGGCCCTCCTCCAGCAAGCCAAGCTAGCGGGGGCTAACCTGGAGCGGGCCTACCTTAGCGGCGCCGATCTTAGCCAGGCCGATCTGCAGGGATCCAACCTGCGCCTGGCCAACCTGGAGAAAGCCAAGTTGCCAGGATCCCAATTGCAAAGAGCCAACCTGCGCGGCGCCAACCTGACTGCAGCCGATCTAAGTGGCGCCGATCTTAGCCAGGCCGACCTGGCGGGGGCCAACCTCAGCAGTGCCAATCTCAAAGGGGCTAACCTCAGCGGCTGCAAGCTGAAACTGGCTAACCTGCGCGGAGCCTGCTACAACCCTGCTACCCAACTGGAAGCAGATACTGAGGAACTGGGCATGGTTTCTGCCTAGCCTCTCGCTAGTCTTCCTGCGGCTCTAGATCCAAAATCTCTTCGATCTCAGCGTCTGTGTAGCCCACTGCCCGCAGCTTCTCCGCCACCACTGCAATCTCCGGCGCCGACAGATCGTGCTGGCGCACCCGATCCCAAAGATTGGCCACAATCTGGAGCAGCAAGCGACTGCTCTCTGCCTCGAACAGCTCAAAAGCCGTTGCCAACTCGATTGCCTGCAACACCTCCTCGGCACTGCCAATTGGCTGATCGAGGGATTGTTCCTCCAGCTCCACCAGCAACTGGCGCAACTGCTGCAGGCCATCCCCAAGAGCAGACATACCACAGGCCCCCCAACACCACTTGAGCACTCACCCTAACAGGCTTGTCTCCTCAGGCAAAGGGGATCCGACAAATTCCGCGCCACCTAAGGCTATCCTGAGTAGAGGAACAATTGGGTGGCAAGCCCTAGGATTGCTGGCTGGCAAACGGTTCCCAGCAATCTACGACGACAAAAGGAGATGCATGCGTATGGCCCCAGCGAACGTCCTGCCCAACACCTCTCCCTCCCCTGCCGATGGGATAGACTACAGCAGCCCACGGTATCGGCAGGCCTACTCCCGTATCAACGGCATTGTTATCGAAGGGGAACAGGAAGCCCATAACAACTACCTTAAGCTGGCCGAAATGCTGCCGGAAGCTGCAGAGGAGCTGCGCAAGTTGGCCAAGATGGAACTGCGCCACATGAAGGGCTTCCAAGCCTGTGGCAAAAATCTGCAGGTAGAACCCGAGAGGGAGTTTGCCCGTACTTTCTTTGCCCCCTTGCGGAATAATTTCCAAAAAGCGGCAGCAGCTGCAGACTTGGTTACTTGCTTGGTTATTCAGTCGCTAATCATCGAGTGCTTTGCCATTGCTGCCTACAACATCTACCTCCCAGTTGCCGATGAGTTTGCCCGCAAGATTACAGAAGGGGTAGTCAAGGACGAATATTTCCACCTTAATTTTGGCGAGCGCTGGCTGGGCGAAAACTTTGCTGAGGTCAAAGCCCAAATTGAAGCGGCCAACGCCCAAAATCTGCCCCTGGTCTGGCAGATGCTGCAGCAGGTGAATGAAGACATAGAAGCTATCTACATGGATCGCGAGGCCATTGTGGAGGACTTCCTCATTGCCTATGGCGAAGCGCTGGCCAACATTGGCTTTAGCACGCGCGAGGTGATGCGCCTCTCAGCCCAGGGTCTGCGGGCTGCTTGACCCGCCTCTACTCTGCCTGCCGATGGGGTGTCTGGCCTAGCTGGAGCGCTCCCTACTCTTGCTGGGACATGTTTTGATGGGATCCGGATGGAAGAAGTGAGTGGGCGTCTATGTTTGGCCTGATCGGGCACTTGACTAGCCTGGCCAACGCAAAGCAGGTGGCAGACAAGCTGGGGTATGCCGAATATGCGGAAAGTGACCTGGAATTTTGGTGTATGGCTCCACCTCAAGTGGTGGATGAGATTGTAGTTACCAGTATCACTGGCCAGAAAATTTATGGTCAGTACGTTGAATCCTGTTTCCTACCGGAAATGCTGGCTGGGGGTCGAGTAAAGGCGGCCTGTCGTAAAGTTTTAAATGCCATGGCCCTAGCGCAGCGGCGGGGCCTCAATATCACTGCGCTAGGCGGGTTTAGCAGCATTATCTTTGAGAATTTTCGCCTCGAAACCCTCAAGCGGGTGCGCAACGTTGACCTGGAGATCCGGCGCTTCACGACTGGCAACACCCACACCGCTTACATTATTTGTCAACAATTGCAGGCGGCAGCCCAGCGCTACGCTATGGACTTGGCTGCTGCCACAGTTGCCGTGGTGGGAGCTACCGGCGATATCGGCAGTGCCATTTGTCAGTGGCTGGTGAACTGCACTTCAGTAGCCAAGCTGTTGCTCATAGCCCGCGAGCGGCGACGCCTAGAAGAACTGCAGGCCACCCTCAAAAAAGGGGAGATCTCTTCCCTAGAAGAGGCCTTGCCGCGCGCCGACTTCATTGTCTGGGTGGCCAGCATGAGCCAGGGGGTAACCCTCGATCCCCAAGTGTTGCCGGATCCCTGCGTCATCATCGACGGCGGCTATCCCAAAAACATCGCCTCTCGGTTGCAGCGCAAGGGGTTATATGTCATCGACGGCGGCATGGTGGAACACGCCCTGGATATTGAGTGGAATATCATGCAATTTTTGAATGTGGCCAACCCCGCCCGTCACCTCTTTGCCTGCTTTGCCGAGGCAATGCTGCTGGAGTTCGAGGGTCTGCACACCAATTTCAGTTGGGGCCGCAACCTCATTACTTTGGAGAAACTAGAGCTCATTGGGCAATTGTCGCGCAAGCACGGCTTTCGCCCTCTCCTGCCGGCAGCTTAGGCTCAAGGTTAAAAAAACGACGCGGAAGCGCTTCTTTACCACTCACCTTAGGCAGATTGGCAGCAGGATGCCGACTTTGCTTAAGCCCGTTCTGAAGAGTCTGAGCGGGTGGTGAGCTTCTTGAACTTTGCCCTGGGAGCCATTGCGGCTAAGCGCAGCCTGTCCAGAACCCAGCCCTTGAGGGCGGGGCGGAAAAGCTCGCTCAGGTTGCTGTTCCCAGGCGAGTCCCTAAAACGGTGGCAAGCGTCCGGGAGATACTAACGTCTCAGCCAGCCTGCAAGGACTCCGTCCCGCTAAGGGGCTTTGCCTCAAGGGACTGTCTAGAGGCATCTTGCCAGTGCCTTTACAAGTTCGTTGTTGAACTGCGTAAGAATCCCCCGCCTTTAGGCGGTGGGAATGTTTTGGCCTTGGCTGCTGTGGATCCCTACGAGGTGGTGTTGCCCTGCTTTTGGCTCTACCGCGAGGTGGGGTCTGCCCAACAACCCCCATGCGGGCAAAGCAAACAGGCCATTGACCTCTGGGAAACCTGGCAGCCCCTAACCCCGAAGGGAAAAACAGGCCACCTTTTGGGGAGCCATCCCTCCTTGCCAAGTTAGCAGGAGGGACAGCAACCGCAACTTAGGTGGCCTCGCTTACTCTTCTTCTTCCTCCTCTTCTGTTGGCTCGTCAATAGGGGTGGAGTCGTCGATGAGTTGGTCATCCTCTAGGACCACGCGGCGTGGTACCCCCGGCAGGACTACGGGATGCTCTTCCTCCTCAGGAGGCTCCGGCTCTGGCACTACCTCCTGGTAGGTGCTAAAGCCTGTACCTGCCGGGATCAGGCGGCCGATGATGACGTTCTCCTTCAGGCCCCGCAACCAGTCGGATCTGCCCTCAATGGCTGCCTCAGTGAGCACCCGCGTGGTTTCCTGGAAGCTGGCTGCTGAGATGAAGCTATCGGTATTCAAGCTGGCCTTGGTGATCCCCAGGAGGACGGGTGTGTACTTGGCCGGTGCCCCTCCACTGAGCGCTAGGGAGGCATTTTCTTGCTGGATTTGCCGCAACTCTACCAGCTCACCCGGTAACAGGACGGTGTCACCGCTGTCGTCCACCCGCACTTTAGAGGTCATCTGGCGTACCACAATCTCAATGTGCTTGTCGGCAATTTCTACCCCCTGCGAGCGGTAGACATTCTGCACCTCGTTGACGAGGAAGCGCTGTACCTCCCGCAGGGCCAGCCGCGCCGCTTGGTCATCTCCCAGGGTCTGGCGGTAGTACTCGAAGTAGATCTCCAGAAGATCGTGGGGGTTGGCGGGGCCGTCAGTTAGGGGATCCCCTACCCCCACCGGCTGGCCGTCAACCACCACCAAGCTCTGCCCTGGCAGCACAGAATAGGGAGTAACCGTGCCATCGGCCTCGATGACCCTTAGATCCGGCTCTTCTCCCTGCCAGCTTAGCTGCACGATGCCGGGTCGCTTGGCCAAGACACACATTTCCTTGGGCTTGCGAGCCTCTAACAGCTCCTCCACCCGCGGCAGCCCCTGGATGATGTCGCCGGTCTTGGCCCGCTCAAAGATGAGGATGGCTAGGGCATCTCCCCGCTGCACGAGATCTCCATCCCGCACCTGGAGGATGGCACCTGCGGAAACCAGGTAGGGCCGCGCCAGCCGCAGCACCAGGTGCCCCTCCGCAATTTGCATCACTTGGCCCGACTCAGGAGCAGCGATCCCTGGCGCCAGCTCATCTCCAGCTCGCACTAGCGCTCCCACCTCGACCCTAGCGGGTCCGTTTAAGGGCACCGTCAGCAGATCGTCGTCGGTAATGACTAGCACCCGCCGCACTACCTCAGTGCCCTGGCGGATCCCTTGCACAATCCCGGCTTTTTTGGCCTGGATCTCGGTGCGGGCGATAACTCCCCCTTTGCCAACAGTGTCTCCTTGATTGACCAGCAGCCGGGTGTGGGTACTCCCCTGGGTGAGATCTGCCTCCACATCGGGGCGCAGCACCAAGGTTTCCAGAATCACCAGTTGCAGGCGGCGGATACTGGGATCCTTCTCATCCTGGATGAGCTCAATATCAGCCTTCAGCTGCGGGGCGTCAGTATCGATCTCCAACACCAATTGTGTGCGTAGCAATTCCACTGGACCCACCGACTTGACCCGCTCCCCGTCCTTAAAGGGAACCCGCTGTACAGCCCGCAGGCGAATGGAGCGACCAGACTCACTCGTGGACTCCTGGGTGGGCACCACAGGTCGATCGGGAATTTCATACTCGTACACCGGGCGCAGGAGGACGGCGGGTCCTTCGGGGGTTTCCACCTGCTCCAGATAGACCAGTCGGTCAGGAACAATGCTGCTAAGCAGCTTTTGACCCGGCTGGATGAAGGTTCCAGTGGGGATTTCCAAGTCAGCGGGATCCTCCACCAAATGCAGAGATCCAGGCTTGATGATGATTTCCCGGAGGATGTCGTTTTTCTGGATAACCTCAACTACACCGGCATTTTGGCAGAAAATGTCCTTCACCACCTCAGTGCCGGCTTCCACGTACTGGCCATCCTCTACGTTTAAGAGAGAGATGTCCTTATTCACCTCGTGGGTCTCCTCCGGGATCCACAGCAGGGTGCCGCCGCGGATGACCTCGTAGCCCTGCTTTGCTCTGCCCCGCCGAGCTACCTCAATGCCAGCAAACTTGGCCAAGCCCCCCGTTTGACTGCGGAAGTGGTTGTCGATTAGCTCTGCCACCACCTCGTCGTTGCCGACTTTGGTACCTGGCGTGGCTTTGAGGACAAAAGTCTGGCCGCTGGGGGTGTCTAGCAAAAATTGCTCTCGGCCCTGGTGAGATTCCACCCGCACCCGCGCCTCGTGGAGCACCACGGCCGCATTGATAATCTCCACCTCCCGTCCACCTTTGATGTCGCTGCACTCTGGCAGGCGCACCATACCGCCATGCTCAGTTACTAGGGAGGTTTCGGCAATCACATCCCCCGGCTGCACCCGATCCCCGTTTTTCACCACTGGCTCGGCGCCCGGAGGCAGGTTGTACACCTGGCCAGACAGAACCCAGATCAGCCCTTGCCGCTGGGCAGTGGAGGTAGTGTTGCCCTGGCGGTCGGTTTTTTCCTCAATGGGCAGGTCAGCAAAGCGAATTTCCCCCGCCAAATCGGCTACTACCTCCTTCTGGGCTTTTTCGGTGCTCTTGCGCACGGCCTTGGCTACAGCCACTTCCCCAATTAACTGATTCCGCTGCACCTGCGCCCCATCTCGCACCAGCAGGGTGGATCCCTGGGTTAGATCGAAGACTTCCCGCTGTCCATCCGGTCCCTCCAGGACAATTTGGTTATTGACCTCCACCTGGAGGGCGTCATCACCGTGGCGGGTGCGGAAGGGGCGGGTGCGCAGATTCTTCGGGAAGCGCACCACACCGGCAAAGGGGGCGCGAATTTGGCGAGCCACCTCCCCTGTAAACACCCCCCCCGTATGGAAGGTGCGCATGGTCAACTGGGTGCCCGGCTCTCCAATCGATTGCGCAGCAATGATCCCGACCGCCTCACCCAGATCCACCAGACGGGAATGGGCCAGGCTCCAGCCGTAGCACATGCGGCACACCGAGCGGTTGGCTTCACAGGTGAGGGGAGAACGCACCATCACCTGCTGGATGCCGGCCTCCACAATGGCTTTGGCTAAATCGTGATCTACATCTTGGTTGCGGCGGGCAATGATCTCCTGGGTTTGCGGATGCACCACATCTTGGGCTAGCACCCGCCCCACCAAGCGCTCCTCCAGGGGCACCACGACCTTGTCTCCATCCATCAAAGCCTGCAGCGGGATCCCCTGGTCCGTGCCGCAGTCCACCTCTCGCACAATCACGTCCTGGCAGACATCCACCAAGCGGCGAGTGAGGTAGCCAGAGTCGGCAGTACGCAGCGCTGTGTCCACCAAGCCCTTGCGCGCCCCGTAGGAGGAGATGATGTATTCGGTAACAGTTAAGCCCTCGCGGAAATTGGCTTTAATGGGCAAGTCAATGATCTCCCCCTGGGGATTGGCCATGAGGCCGCGCATGCCCACCAACTGCCGCACTTGCGAGACATTGCCCCTCGCCCCCGAGTTGGCCATCATGTAGACCGAGTTGAGAGGATCGTTCTGGCGGAAGTTGTTGAGCATCTCCTCCTTAATTTGCTCATTGACTTGGTTCCAAGTGTCGATGACCTTTTGATAGCGCTCCACTTCCGTAATCTCGCCGCGGATAAAGCGCTCTGTGGCTGCCTCGATCTCTGCTTCTGCCTGGGCCAACAGCTTCCGCTTGCTGGGCGGGATGCGTAGGTCTTCAATGCTGATGGAGACAGCAGCTTGGGTGGCGTACCTAAAGCCCAGCGCTTTCAGGGCATCCGCCACCTGGGCTGTGCGGGCAGTGCCGTAGCGGGCAAAGGCCCAGGCAATGAGGTTGTGCAGCTCTTTTTTACCGATTTGATAGTTGCGAAAGGGAACAGGAGGCGGCGGGGTCTCGGTCCTAGAGCCAGGAGCAGGCCGCCGCATCCAGCTGGGAGAAATTCGTCCTTTTTCGCTCATGGTGCCTCGCTAGAAAAGGGGGAATTACGCCGACAGAATGTCCTGCACCGTCTTGTTAAAGATGATCCGACCCGGTGTAGTGCGAATGTATTGACTAATTACGTTGCCCTCTTGGTCCTCGCGAATGCGACGGTAGTTGGTAATCTTGAGTCGGGTGCCGCCTGGTTCCTCGATAATCTGGGGCTCTGACTCTTTTTCTCCTTTGCCCAACTCCATGGGGCCGCTGTAGCGCACCCAGATTTTGCTGTGCAGACCAATGATGCCGCGGTCGTAGGCAATGAGGGCATCCTCCAGGCTGGCAAAATAGCGGTCGTTAATCTCAGGCGCCTCGGGGTTGTCCACGGTCAGGTAGTAGCAGCCCAACACCATGTCTTGGGTAGGGGTAATGATGGGGGCACCGGTGGCGGGGGAGAGGATATTGTTGGTGGCCAACATCAGCAGGCGCGCCTCCGCCTGGGCTTCCAAGGATAAGGGCACATGCACGGCCATCTGGTCGCCATCAAAGTCAGCGTTGAAAGCTGGACAGACCAGGGGGTGGAGCTGAATCGCCCTCCCCTCCACTAGAACCGGCTCAAAGGCTTGGATCCCGAGGCGGTGCAATGTTGGAGCGCGGTTGAGCAAAACTGGGTGGCCGTCAATGACCTCCTCCAGGACATCCCAAACCTGCGGGTCATTGCTTTGGATTAGCTTTTTGGCGGCTCTGATGTTGTTGACGATGTTCCGCTTGATCAACTTGTGGATGACAAAGGGTTGGAACAGCTCGATGGCCATCTCTTTGGGCAGGCCGCACTGGTGCATGCGCAGGTTGGGCCCCACCACAATTACCGAGCGCCCAGAATAATCCACGCGCTTGCCAAGCAGGTTTTGCCGGAAGCGCCCCTGTTTGCCCTCGATGATGTCTGAGAGAGACTTGAGGGGACGATTGTTAGCCCCCACCACCATGCGCCCCCGCCTCCCATTGTCAATGAGGGCATCTACCGCCTCCTGTAGCATGCGCTTTTCGTTGCGCACAATGATCTCTGGCGCCATGATCTCCTGCAGGCGCGCCAGGCGGTTGTTGCGATTAATCACGCGGCGATAGAGGTCGTTGAGGTCACTAGTGGCAAAACGGCCCCCATCCAACTGCACCATTGGGCGCAGATCGGGTGGGATGACGGGTAGCACCCGCAGCACCATCCACTCAGGCCGAGCTCCAGTGGCAATGAAGTTGTTGATAACCCGCAACCGCTTAATCAGGCGCGCTCGCTTCTGGCCGCGGGCAGTAGCAATTTCCTCCCGCAACTGCTCCGCTTCTTTTTCTAGATCAATGTCTTTGAGCAGGCGTTCGATAGCTTCCGCCCCAATCATGGCCCAGTTTTCCGGCAGCTGCAGCTGGGATCCCTCCTCGTACATCTGATCCTCAATCTCGAGGTATTGGTCCTCAGTCAGCAGCTGCTTGTAGGAGAGGTTGGGGGCATTGCCCGGATCCACCACGACGTAGGCGTTAAAGTACACCACCTGCTCCACGTCGCGCAGCGGCATGTCCAGCAGCGTGGCAATATAGCTGGGGATCCCCTTCAAGTACCAAACGTGGGTAACCGGAGCGGCCAGCTTGATGTAGCCCATGCGATAGCGGCGCACTCGCGACTCCGTCACTTCCACCCCACAGCGTTCGCAAACAATGCCGCGGTGCCGCACGCGCTTGTACTTGCCACAGTGGCACTCCCAGTCCTTAACTGGCCCAAAGATGCGCTCACAAAAGAGGCCATCCATCTCCGGCTTAAGGGTCCGGTAGTTGATGGTCTCTGGCTTGGTGACCTCTCCCACCACTTGGCCATTGGGTAGCGTGCGCTGGCACCACTCCATAATTCGCTCTGGAGAGGCCAACCCAATCTTGATGTAGTCAAAGCGCTGCTCTGTTCTGGCCATTGCCATTTCTCCTGACTTGCTGCCCTAGCACCTGGACAGGAAGGAGAGAGGGATCATCCCCCTCCTTCCTCAGTTGGCTGGGACCTTAGACCTACCCAGCGCCCCCTAGAAATCGTCCTCGTCTTCTTCCTTCTCCCAACTGCGGCTGGCTGGGGAGAAGTCCTCCCTAGGCGCCGGAGAAAGATCCTCAGCCGTAATTGACTCGTAGGTGGGCCGGGAGGGAGTGTGGCGGGTCGAGACATCAGCCATCAGGTCTACCTCCACGTGGTAGGTCTGGCCCTTGCTGTCCACCTCTACCTTGTGCACGGAGACATCTAGGCAAAGGGACTGGAGCTCCCGCACCAACACCTTGAAGGATTCCGGCGTGCCGGGTCGAGGAATGGGCTTGCCCTTGACAATGGCGTTGAGGGCCTCGTTGCGCCCCACCATGTCGTCCGACTTCACAGTCAGCAGTTCCTGCAGGATGTAGGCCGCCCCAAACGCCTCCAGAGCCCACACCTCCATCTCGCCAAAGCGCTGGCCACCCTGCTGCGCCTTGCCCCCCAGGGGCTGCTGGGTTACCAGCGAGTAGGGGCCAGTGGAGCGGGCGTGGATCTTGTCGTCCACCAAGTGCACCAGCTTCAGCATGTAGGCACGGCCCACCGTAACCGGCTGGTCGAAAGGCTCACCCGTGCGGCCGTCAAACACCTGAACTTTGCCACAGTACTTGCCTTCAGGGTTGAAGATCCAGTCCTTGCCAGTCTTCTCGCGCGCCTCCCGCAACTTGGCCTCCACTGTCAGCCGGGAAGCCTCCAGGCCGTGCATTTCATCGAAGGGCATTAGCTTAAAGCGTACCCCTAGGTGCTCTGCTGCCCAGCCCAGTAGGCACTCATACACTTGGCCCACGTTCATGCGGGAGGGCACCCCTAGGGGGTTGAGCACCACATCCACTGGGGTGCCATCTGGCAGGTAGGGCATGTCCTCAATCGGCAAGATGCGGGAGATGATGCCCTTGTTGCCGTGGCGGCCAGCAATCTTATCCCCCACCTGAATCTTGCGCTTGAGGGCAATGTAGACTCGCACCACCATGTTGGCACCCGGCGGCAGCTCATCCCCCTGCTCACGGGTAAAAATGCGCACATCTACCACCCGCCCGCGCTCACCGTTGGGCACCCGCAGGGAGTTGTCTCGCACGTCGCGGGCTTTCTCGCCGAAAATGGCCCGCAGCAGGCGTTCTTCCGGAGGCTGATCCGACTCCCCTTTGGGCGTCACCTTGCCCACGAGGATGTCGCCGGCTTCTACCCAAGCCCCAATGCGCACAATGCCGTTTTCATCCAGGTTGCGCAGGGCATCCTCGCCTACGTTGGGGATCTCGCGGGTAATCTCCTCCGGCCCTAGCTTGGTTTGCCGGGCCTCAATTTCGTATTTCTCAATGTGGACTGAGGTGAAGACATCATCGTAGACCAGCCGCTCGCTGATGAGGATGGCGTCTTCGTAGTTGTAGCCCTCCCAGGGCATGTAGGCCACCAGTACGTTTTGGCCCAAGGCCAGCTCGCCGCCCTCGGTTGCTGGGCCGTCGGCCAGCACCTGGCCGGTCACGACCCGATCCCCCACGTAAACCAAAGGACGCTGGTTAAGGCAGGTGTCTTGGTTGGAGCGCTGATATTTTTGCAGGCGGTAGACGATGGGATCCCCGCCATCGTCTGGCCGCACCACAATTTCATCCGCAGAAACATAGGTCACTACCCCATTGGTGCGCGACACCACCACCATGCCAGAGTCCCGCGCCGCCTGGGCTTCTAAACCAGTGCCCACGTAGGGCCGCTCCGGCTTGAGCAGCGGCACCGCCTGGCGCTGCATGTTGGCTCCCATCAAGGCGCGGTTGGCGTCGTCATGCTCCAGGAAGGGGATCAAAGAGGTGGCCACCGAGATGACCTGCACCGGTGACACCTGCACGTAATGCACCTCACTGGGGTGGGCAGTGGTAAATTCTTGACGGTAGCGTACTGGCACGACCTCGGCCGTGATGCGGCCCTCGGCATCGACCGGCACATCCCCTGGTGCCACGCGATACTCGTCCTCCTCGTCGGCGGTGAGGTAGACCATGCCTAGGTCTTTGCGCACCACGCCGTTCTCGACACGGTAGTAGGGGCTCTCGATAAAGCCGTATTGGTTGACACGGGCGTGGGTGGCTAAGGATCCAATCAACCCTGCGTTGGGTCCTTCGGGGGTTTCAATGGGACAAATCCGCCCGTAGTGGCTGGGGTGAATGTCCCGCACGGCAAAGCCAGCCCGTTCCCGCGTCAAGCCACCAGGCCCCAGAGCCGATATCCGCCGCTTGTGGGTTAGCTCTGCCAGGGGGTTTGTCTGATCCATGAACTGGGAGAGCTGGCTGGAGCCAAAGAACTCCTTAATAGCAGCCACCAGGGGCTTGGGGTTAACCAGGGAGGCTGGGGTGAGGTTTTCCGACTCGGAAACTGTCATCCGCTCGCGGATAATCCGCTCCAGGCGGTTGAGACCTACCCGCACCTGGTTTTGCAGCAGCTCCCCCACAGAGCGCACACGCCGGTTACCCAGGTGGTCAATGTCATCAACCTGGCCAATGTCATACTCCAGGTTGATGAGGTAGTCGATAACAGCCAGAATGTCGGTAACGGTGAGCACCCGCACATTTTCGGGCACCGTTAGATTGAGCTTTTTGTTGAGCTTGTAGCGCCCTACCCGGCCCAAGTCGTAGCGCTTGGGATCAAAAAAGCGCGACTCCAGCAGCTGCTGGCCGCCGGAGACCGTGGGAGGCTCCCCAGGCCGCAGCTTGCGGTAGAGCTCCATCAGCGCCTCTTCTTCGCTGTAGCGCCCCTCCTCTTCCATGGTCTTCTGGAAAAATTCGGGGTGGCGCAGGCTGTCGTAGATCTCTGAGTCACTTAGACCCAAAGCCTTGAGCAGAACCGCCGCCGAGAGCTTGCGGGTTTTGTCAATGCGCACCCATACCAGGCCATTTTTGTCAGTCTCAAACTTCAGCCAGGCACCGCGGTTGGGAATGAGACTAGCGCTGTAGGTACGGCGGCCGTTTTTGTCCAGCTCTGACTTGTAGTAGACGCCAGGGCTGCGCACAATCTGGTTGACGATGACCCGCTCGGCGCCGTTGATGATAAAGGTGCCCCGGTCCGTCATCAAGGGCAGCTCGCCCATGAAGACGTCCATGTCCTTGATTTCGCCTGTCTCCTTGTTGATCAAGCGAGTAGGCACCCGGATTTGCGCTTGATAGGTGGCGTCCCGCCGCTTGGCCTCCTCTGGGTCGTAGCGTGGCTTGCTAATCTTGTACCCTTTGGAGGGATCGCCGGGACGATACTCCGGCAGAAAGTGCAGTTCCAGCTTGCCGGTGTAGTCGACGATGGGAGAAAAACTAAGGAGCTCCTCTTCAAACCCTTCTCGTAAAAACCAGAGGAAACTTTCCCGCTGAATCTCTACCAGGTCAGGTAAGGTAAGAACAGGGGAGGGAACAGTTAGTGGGGTCATGCGTTGCTTGGCAGGGTTTGCGCTGCAGTCAGGCCTTCAATTATAGAAGCCTCGCCAATGATCGTCAACGAACGTTACAAGGGCCGCTGGCAACCCCTGCCCTAGGCTCAGGAGCTGGCAGATCCCGCCTCCTTCCCAACCTGCCTTAAGGATTGTTCACATCCATTCACACTTAGGCAGACTATCCTAATCTTCTAGGCTGTTGACCGTTGGTTGCGGGCTTCCTGGAGAGGACGGCGAGGGGACAGTCAAGCCCGGGAGAGGGGGTCGGCGCTGTCTTTGCCGGGCTGGGCGCTGAGGAGATCCCGAGGAGGAGGCCCAGTTTACCCAGCTTGCAAGGTGGGAAAGCCTTCGCCGTTTATCGATAAGCCGGTCAATGGCTGGAGCCAGGCAGCGTTTTCAATAGAGAGTTTACAAGAGGAGGGTTTTGTGAGTCGGCACAGTCAGGAACATCAAAACGCTAGCCTATCGGTCCAGTTGCGGGAGGGCACCAAGCAGTCCCACACCATGGCCGAGAACATGGCTTTTATCAAATGTTTCCTTAAGGGGGTGGTCGACAAGCGTACCTATAGCCGCTACGTGGGCAATTTCTACTTTGTCTACAGCGCGCTGGAAGAGGGGTTTGCGAAGTTGCGGGATCACCCAATCGTGGGTCAGCTCTACTACCCTGAATTGTGGCGCAAGGCCAGCTTGGAGAAGGATTTAAACTACTTCATTGGTCCCCATTGGCCCTCTGTGGTTAAGCCTTCCCCTGCTTGCCAAGTCTATGTCAACCGCATTCGGGAAGTGGTGGAAAAAGATCCGGTTTTGCTCATTGCCCACGCCTACACCCGCTACATTGGCGACCTGTCGGGTGGCCAGATCCTGAAAAACATTGCCCGCCGGGCCATGGGCCTGCCGCCAGGGGAGGGCACTGCCTTCTACGACTTTGAGCAGATCCCCCACGAGGGCAAGTTTAAGCAGCGCTACCGCGCTCAACTGGATGCCCTGGGGCTGGATCAGGTTACTATCGAGCGCATTGTGGCGGAAGCCAACTATGCCTTCAAGCTCAACATGGACTTGTTTAGAGAGTTGGAGGGCAATTGGCTGCTGTCGATGGCGCGCTTGGCCTGGAATTCTCTCCTCGGCCAGTTTCAGCGTAAGCCTGCCAGCTCTGAGGTGGCTGCGTAGGCTAGGTCTGCCAAATGGTGGATTTCGCCCCTCTCCCCTAGGGAGAGGGGCTGGGACAGCGGCTAGTCGCACCCAAGGGTGTCGCGGGTGGCCCGACCAGTAACTGGGTTAACGCCGCTAGCCCGTTGGCAGAGGAGAGCAAGGGCATCTTTGCGGATGAGGGCGTTGGTAAAGTCTGCTCCCTCGATCTCGATCCCTTCCACCCGCGCCAGCCACATCATGCTGTCTTGCAGTTGGGCTTCCCGCAGGTCAGCACCCTGTAAATTGGCCATGTCCAAGGTGGCGCCGCGCAGGTCTGCACCGCGCAGGTTAGCCTTGCTGAGGTTGGCTCCGAAAAAATTGGCTCCTGTTGCCTTCACGTGGCTGAGATTGCTTTGCCGTAGGTTGGCTTTGAGGAATTTCCAGCCGCTCAGGTCTTGTCCGGCAAAGTTTGCCCCCTGCAGCTCCCGCTTGCTGTAGTCTTCTGCCCAGGCTGGCAATCCCAGCAGGACTAACCCCAACGCCAGCCCCAGGAGCGCCGCCAGTACGGCCCGTAAGCAGCGGGCCCACATCCATCTTTTCTCCGCCGCAACTGGCCCTGCAGTGGACATGACGGATCCCTCCCTTCTGGAGTCTTTTTGCCTTTGCTTTATCTATCCTACTGGCTGGGGATCTCAGCGGCAGATTGGGCTAACTTGGGATGTCAGCCCCCACTAACAACAAGGGGACGCAGGGGATCCATGTCCACAACCGAGGTGTTCAGTGCCCAGGAGATGGCTAGGCAAATTGCCGCTTTGGCGGCGGCAATCGGCAGGGATCACCCCCACCTGGACAGGCTGGTGTTAATTGGCATCCGCACCCGCGGGGTGCCCCTGGCCTATCGGCTCCGGGATGGCATGGCCGAGCTGTTTGGGATCCCACCCCAGGTAGGGGAGTTGGACATCACCCTCTTCCGCGACGACCTGGGCGCTGGCCGGCTGCGCACCCCCAATCGCAGTGAAATGCCACGGGATCTAACTGGCCAAGAGGTAGTGCTGGTGGACGATGTTATCTTTCACGGCCGCACGGTCCGGGCAGCTTTGGAGGCCCTTAGCCACTTTGGACGGCCGGAACGGGTGCGCTTAGCCGTGCTGATTGACCGCGGCCATCGGCACTTCCCCATTCAGCCAGACTACTGCGGCCACAGGCTAACCACAACCCCTGAGCAAATGGTTAAGGTGCAGCTGCGGGAAACCGACGGTGAGGAGCGGGTACTGTTGATTGACCCTGATCCCAAGGAAGCGCCCCAGAGGGCGATAGGGTGAGGCTCAGCGGCCCAAGGTTGTTGCTAGGTCTATGTTGCCGGAAAACCGCCGTTACGCTGTTTTGGGCAGCGGTGCCCTGGGAGGATTCTACGGAGCCAAGTTACAGCAGGCTGGCTTTGAGGTGCATTTCCTGCTCCATAGTGACTACGAGCACGTGCGCCAGAACGGGCTGTGGGTGGAATCCTGCTGGGGAGACTTTCACCTGCCCCAGGTCAATGCCTACGTCTCCGTGGAGGAGATGCCCCCTTGCGAGGGGGTCATCGTGGCCCTGAAAGCAACCCAAAATCACCTTCTGTCGCAGTTGCTGCCGCCCGTGCTGGCCGAAAGAGGGGTGGTGATCCTCCTGCAAAATGGGCTAGGGGCAGAGCCGGAGATTGCCAACTGCGTTGGCCCCGAGCGCATCATGGGTGGCCTCTGTTTCATCAGCTCCAATAAAGTTGGTCCCGGCCACATCCGCCACCTCGACTATGGCTCGGTGCTGCTGGCCGAATACGGCCCTGGCTATGCCCCCCAGGGAATCACACCCCGTCTGCAACAGATCCAGGCCGATTTTCAGCGGGCTGGGATCCCCACTGCCCTCTCACCAGATCTGATGTTGGCCCGCTGGCAAAAGTTGGTCTGGAACATTCCCTTCAATGGCCTCTCGGTGGTCTTTAATGCCGACACCCAGCAGATGATCCGCGACCCGGCAGCCCGCGCCTTGGCAGAAGCCCTGATGCAGGAGGTGGTGGAGGGAGCTGCGGCCTGTGGTCGCCGGCTTCCCCCTTCCCTGATTCCAGAAATGCTGGCTAACACCGAGAAGATGGCTCCCTACCGCACCAGCATGAAGATTGACTACGAGCGCAAGCGTCCCCTGGAACTGGAGGCTATTTTTGCCAACCCTCTCCGCTATGCCCAGCAGGGCGGGGTCCAGATGCCGCGGGTGGAGATGCTCTACCGGCAGCTGCAGGTGTTGGATCGTCTTAATCGTGGGATCCCAGCCTTTTCCTCCCCTTGCGGCTAGACTCAGCTCCAGTGGAGCGCTGCACTGGCTGGATGCCCCGGGGATCCACCCACGATCGCCTCACCCTTTGGACGGCTCCCGGCATCGCTTTGGCGGTAGGCTGGGTAAGTGACAGTACCGCAGCGGCTCTCGCAGCGGGATCGGCCTATCTTTTTGCCGGCCTGATGTTTTCCGGGGATCTGGATACACGCTCGCGGCAGTACCGCCGCTGGCTGTTCCTGCGCTGGATTTGGCTTCCCTACCGTCGCTGGCTGCACCATCGCTCCTTTTGGTCCCACGGGCCGCTGGTGGGCACCGCTCTGCGGCTACTCTACCTAGGCTTGTGGGTGACAGGGGTGGGCCTGCCAGCGGCTTGGCTGGGATCCCGCCTGGGCTGGTGGCAGTGGCAGCCGGGGATCTGGCGGGAGAGCCTCTGGCACTGGCTGCAAGCCCACGCCGCAACGCTGTTTTGGGTGAGCCTAGGACTGGAGCTGGGAGCCGTCAACCACAGCCTCAGCGATTGCCTGGTCTCGCGCTGGCGCCGTTGGCGCAAAAGACGGCAGGGGAAAGGCTTGTCCGGCAAGCGGCGGCAAGGGTAGGGCGAGTCCTCCTTAGAGCTATCAAAAGCAGGAGGGGATCCCGGCAGCAGGGAAGGAGCGCATCCGCTAAGCTGGGTGGGGCAGAAGCCCTTGGGGTGGCACTTGGTGCATCCGCTGCGTAGCTATCGCCGTCTCTTTCCCTTCATTCAGCCCCACTTGTGGATGTTGCTGCTGGGGTTGGGCTGCACTCTGGGTTTTGTCCTCACCATGCCCGCCCTTGCTTACCTAATCGAGTGGGTGGCCCGCTCCATCGGGGCTGGGGATCTCAGACAACTGCGGACATTGGCCTTAATTGGGGTGGTATTTTTCGTGGTGCGTGGTGCTTTCCAGTACGGCCAGGACACCCTCATGGCCAGGGCTTCCCTGCAGATGGTGTTGGAGTTGCGGCAGCGAGTTTACGCTCACCTGCAGGGACTAGACGTGGACTATTTTTCCGGCAGCCGCACTGGTGACCTCGTCTATCGCCTCACCAGCGATCTGGATCGGGTGGGGGAGGTGGTCCAGCGGTTTTTCCACCGCTTTATCCCCAGCGTGCTTACCATCTTGGCCGTGGTGGCCTACTTGTTCTACCTCAACGGCATCCTCACCCTAACCACCCTGGTGATTGCCCCCCTGATGGGCGCCTTGATTAGTTGGTTTGGGGAGCGGTTGCTGCAGCGCTCCCGCCGCAATCAGGAAAGTATGGCTGACCTATCTTCTCTTTTAACAGAGGTCTTTGCCGGCATCCGCCTCACCCGTGCCTTTGCTGCCGAGGACTACGAGATCCGCCGCTTCAGTGCCCTGGCCGAAAGCAACCGCCTGGCTCGCTTCCAAACCGAACAGGTCAAGGCCATCCAAGACCCGGTGGTGGGCTTTCTCTACGCCATGAGCGTCTTGGGGGTATTTTGGGTGGGGGGCTGGCAGATTAGCGAGGGCAACCTGACCGGCAGCCAGTTCCTCGGCTTTATCGCGGGGGTGGCCCTGCTGATTGATCCCATTGTCCATATCACCAATAACTACAGCGAGCTAAAGCAGGGGGAGGCTTCCGTGGAGCGGATCTTTGAGCTCCTAGATACCCGCCCCCGCGTGCGCGAGCTGCCGGGTGCCCGCCCCATGCCCCCCATTCAGGGCTGGGTGGAGTTTGATCGGGTCTCCTTTGCCTACAAGCCGGATCAGCCGGTGCTCAAAGACATTAGCTTCCAGGTGGCCCCCGGCGAGATTGTTGCCCTGGTGGGCTCCTCCGGGGCCGGCAAATCAACTTTGGTGAATTTGATCCCTCGCTTCTACGATCCGCAGCAGGGGTGTATTCGCATCGACGGCATTGACATCCGCACCGTCACCCTCAAAAGTTTGCGCCGCCAGATCGGCATTGTTCCCCAGGAGATCACCCTCTTTTCCGGCACCATTGCCAGCAACATTGCCTATGGCCAGGAGCACTTTGACCTAGAGGCAGTGCGCCAGGCAGCCCGGGTGGCCAATATTGACCGCTTCATCGAGAGCCTGCCTGAGGGCTACGCTACCCGCATCGGCGAGCGCGGGATCACCCTCTCCGGCGGTCAGCGGCAGCGGCTAGCTATTGCTCGCGCCGTGCTGCTCAACCCCAAGATTCTCATCCTGGACGAGGCTACCTCTGCTTTGGATAACGAGTCCGAGGCTTTGGTGCAGGAGGCCCTCCAACGGCTAATGCAGCGCTGTACCGTTTTTGTTATTGCCCACCGCCTCTCTACTGTGCGCAGCGCCCATCGCATTTTTGTCCTCGAAGAAGGACAACTCCTAGAGCAGGGCAACCACCGCGAGCTCCTGGTGAAAGGAGGACGCTACGCCCAGTTCCACTGGCGCCAGTTCCAGTAGCTCTAAAGCCCCCACGCTTGCCGGAAGGGACGATAGAACTCCGGATCTGAGGGCGCACCCCCCGCAACCCCACAGATGGCTGCTGCAAACGCCACTGCCCGCTGCAGCAGCACCGCCTCCGGCCATCCTTGCAGCAGGCCGAGGATGGCTACCGCGCTAAACCCATCCCCTGCCCCTACTGTATCCACTAGCTGCAGCGCTGGCACCGCCTCCGCCTGATACACCCTCTCTGCTGTAAACAAGAGCGCCCCTGCCGCCCCCAACGTCAAGAACAAGCCCTTAAGGCCCAACTGGGCCCGCAAGAGCTGCCCCTGCTCTACCACCTCTTTGCCAGGGATCCCTTCCAGTTGAACCACTTGCTCCAGCTCCGCCTGGTTGAGCTTCAACCAAGTGCAGCTGCGCAGCATTTCTCGAATAGGGCCCGGGTGCCACCAGGGATCCCGCAGGTTGAGGTCGAGAAACACCGGACAGCCCAAAGCCAGGATGGCCTCCTGGAAATGGCGGTGGGTTGCCTCTTGCCGTGCTGCCAGACTGCCCCGGTAGAGTAAGCTAGGCCGGAAGGCTCTAAGGGCAGCAGGATCCAACTCAATGAAGTCGTAGGCCTGCTCGGGCAAGATGGCAAAGCTGGGGATCCCCTCCGTGTCGAGGGTAACCTGCACTTGACCGGTGGGGTGAGCCGGATCCCGCTGCAACCCTTCCAGACGTAGCCCCTGCCGCCGCAGCGCCACCACCAACTGTTCTGCCGCCTCATCCTGGCCAATGCGGCTAATCAGCAGGGGATCCAACCCCAGTCCCTTGAGGTTCCAAGCCACGTTCAAAGCTGCTCCTCCCAGCACCACCCTGTCAGGGAAACAGTCAAAAAGAACTTCCCCCAAGATCAGAGGCGGACCAGGCGGCACTTCAAGAGGAGCCATGCTCGTCCACTAGAGCGCAGGGACGCCGTGCTGCTCTAGGATTTGCTGGTAAGTGTTGCTGCGGAACCAGCGCTCGATTTCCCTAGCTCGTAGCACCGGCAGCGGATGGGTACGGCCAAGGGTTTGCAGTTGTTTGAGCTCCAGCTGCCAGAGATCGTTATCCAACTCCTCGTAGGTGCGGGCCTGTTCTAGAAAGGCCTCCACGTTGAGCTTGGCCGCCAACTGGGGTGAGCCGCCGCACAGCTTCATCAGCACTGAGATTACCGTTCTTGGGTCCTGGGTAACCAGGAGCGCTGCCCGGTCGCAGGTAAACTCGGCACAACGCAGCCAGTGCAGCAGTTGATCCTGTAGCGCCTGATAGAACAGACCGCCAAAGGGGAGCAAGCTGGCGGAGAGCGTGAGAATGTTGGCCATCGTTAGGTAGACGCCGTGGTTGCACTTGAGATGGCCCAGTTCGTGAGCAATTACAGCTTGGAGTTCCTTCGGCTCCAGCAAATCTAGCAGAGAGCTGTGCAAGACAATAAAAGGCTTTTTCCCCTGCATGGCAAAAGTGTAGGCATTGGGCACAGGGTTTTGCCGCACATAGAGCTGGGGCACCTCCAGATCCAAAATGCGACAGGCTTGCACCAAAAGCTGGTAGATTTCCGGCAACTGGCGCTCGTTGATTTGGATGCTGGAGGCAATGTTGTCCAAGTAAAACATCTCCCCTGCTGTGGAGCCAAGCAAGTTTTGAATCAGCAGGCCTAAGCCTGGCAGCTGCTGCAGAGAGCGGGTGGCTTGCAGATCAACTGGATGGCGAAATTCGTCGGCCCGCAGGCCCAACAGGATGCGGGGCTCGCTGGAAACGGCTGACAGAGAGGGTAAAGAAGACATAGGAGGTCACAGAAAAACGGGTAGACTCTCAGGGCACCCCTGGCGGCAAGGGAGAGGGGTGAGCAGCTCTGGTCCCCCGGCGGGGGATCCCCCTCCCATTCTGCCTTAACCAGGGGGCAGGCTATCATGGTTGGGACGAGGACACAGCTGGGAGAAAACCGCGTGGAAGCAAAGTCAATCTTGGTAGCGGTTGGCCTGATCCTCTCGTTGGCAAGCTTCTACTTTGGCACCCGCAACGGCTTCTACGACACCGACAAGTATCACGGCAACGGCTCTGCCCACTAGGGCCAGCAGGAAGCAGTGGGGACTAAGGATCGCAAGCGAAGCGCTCCCCAGGAGGCGGGTGAGGCCGGCGAGGCCTGCGTGCAGCGCTACCTAGAAGGGCGAGGCTGGCAGATCCTGGCCCGGCGGTGGCGCTGTCGCTGGGGGGAAGTGGATCTGGTGGCCTACAAGGCAGGGCTGCTGATTTTTGTGGAAGTCAAAACCCGCAGCGGCCAGGGGTGGGATCAAGGCGGACTTTTGGCAGTTGGGAGGCGAAAACAGCAGTGCTTGATCCAAGCTGCCCAAGCGTTCCTCAGCCAGCATCCCCCCTTGGCGGAAGTAGCCTGTCGCTTCGATGTTGCTCTGGTGGAATATCGGCCTGGCCTTGGCTACGCGGTGGCTGACTACCGGCAGGGAGCCTTTGAGGTGGAGCCGTAGCGCCGCTCATCCAGCCAAGTTTGTAAAATCACCGCCGCCGACTGCTGGTCAATAAGAGCCTTCTGGGCTTTGGCCGGTATCCCTGCCTGGCGCAGATCCCACTCTGCCTGCACGGTGCTTAGGTACTCGTTAACTGTCTCTATGGGTAAATCCACAGCCGCCTGGAGAGCTCGCACAAAGCGCTGCACTTTGCGGGCTTGGGATCCCACTGAGCCATCTGCCAAAAGGGGGATCCCCACCACCACCACAGTAGCCTGGCGGCGGCGGATCCACGCCTGCACTTGGGCAATATCTTCCGGGAGGGAACGGCGCTGGATTACCCCCAGGCCAGTAGCCAGCAGCCCCAGTCGGTCGGAGCCGGCCACGCCAATGCGGCGGTTGCCCACGTCCAGCCCTAGGGCTGAAAAGGGATCTCTTGTGGGAGAATAGTACAGGCCTGTGGACATCTGAGCCTCCGTCCTTGGCAACATTGTAGCGGCCTCTCTCTGGCCGCTGGAGAGTTTAACTTCCTCCTAGGAGCCTTCTCATGAGCAGTGCTACTCTGTCCCTCCCCAAGCATGAAGTCAAGGATCTGAACCTTGCTCCCCTGGGTAAGCAGCGGATTCAGTGGGCGGCGCGGGAGATGCCGGTGCTGGCTCAGATCCGGGAGCGCTTTGCCCAAGAAAAGCCCTTGGCTGGCCTGCGTCTAGTAGCCTGCTGTCATGTCACTACCGAAACCGCCAATCTGGCCTTGGCCCTGCAGGCAGGCGGAGCTGAGAGTGTCCTCATTGCCAGCAATCCCCTTTCCACCCAAGACGATGTGGCCGCCAGCCTCGTGGCTGACTACGGCATCTCGGTCTTTGCCATCAAGGGGGAGGATGTGGAAACCTACCGCCGCCATGTCCAGATTGCCCTGGATCACCGCCCCAACCTCATCATTGACGACGGCGGCGACGTGACGGCGGAGCTGGTGCAGCAGCGGCAGGAGCAGCTCTCGGAGATCATTGGCACCACGGAGGAGACCACCACCGGTTTGGTGCGTCTGCGGGCCATGCTTAGAGCTGGGGTGCTCAGCTTCCCGGTAATGACCGTTAATGACGCAGCCACCAAGCACCTGTTTGACAACCGCTACGGCACTGGCCAATCTACCCTAGACGGCATCCTGCGTTGTACCAACATTCTCCTAGCCGGGAAGACGGTGGTGGTGGCTGGCTACGGCTGGTGCGGCAGGGGGGTGGCGATGCGGGCTCGCGGTATGGGCTCCCAGGTGATTGTGACCGAGGTCAACCCGGTGCGGGCCCTGGAAGCAGTGATGGATGGCTTTCGAGTTATGCCCATGGCCGAGGCTGCCCCTCTGGGGGATCTGTTCATCACGGTCACTGGCAACAAGCATGTTATCCGCGGCGAGCACTTCGACTGCATGAAAGATGGGGCGATGGTCTGTAACGCCGGCCACTTTGATATCGAGCTTGACCTAGGAGCCCTACGAGAGCGGGCCGTTTCCCGGCAGACAGTGCGCCCCTTCGTGGAAGAGTACCGCCTTCAGTCAGGCAAGTCGGTGTTTGTGCTGGGAGAGGGCCGGCTCATCAACCTGGCTGCTGCCGAAGGCCACCCCGCCAGCGTCATGGACATGAGCTTTGCCAACCAGGCGCTGGCCTGCGAGTACTTGGTGAAAAACCGAGGACGCCTGGCTCCTGGGCTGCACCCCATTCCTGCGGAGATCGATGAGACCATCGCCCGCCTCAAGCTCAAGGCCATGGGGATCCAGATCGACAGCCTTACCCCGGAGCAGATCGAGTACGGCAACACTTGGACAGTAGGAACCTAGAGCTGTCCGGGGGCAGACACCAGGGAGCTGCTATTGCCCGCTCCCTTGCAAGCGGGCCCCTGAAGGATACGCCCTCTCTAGGAAACTAAGCAACCCCAGACCTAGCCGCTCCACTTGATTGCAGTGAACAGGTGTTTCTGATAAGCTCTAGGCGGGGTTCTGGGATCCCTGGAGGCCAAGAGGGTGGCACGGGTAGGCATTAATGGTTTTGGCCGCATTGGACGGCTGGTGCTACGGGCAGCTTGGGGCTGGCCAGAGCTGGAGTTTGCCCACATCAACGAGATCAAGGGTGGGCCTGTTGCGGCAGCTCACCTGCTCAAGTTCGACTCGGTGCAGGGCCGCTGGAACATTGACATCGAACCCGGTGAGCAGCGGCTGCGCATCCAAGACAAAACCCTCACCTTCAGTGAGTTTAAGTCCCCTGGTGAAGTGCCCTGGGCCGATTTGGGGATTGACTTGGTGCTGGAGTGCTCGGGGAAATTTGTCAAGGCAGCAGAGCTGGAGGCTTACTTCAAAGCGGGGGTGCGCAAGGTCATTGTGGCTGCTCCCGTTAAGGATGGAGAGGCCCTCAACGTCGTTATGGGCATCAACGACCACCTCTACGATCCAGCCCGCCACCACCTGCTTACTGCCGCCTCCTGCACCACCAACTGCCTGGCCCCCTTGGTCAAAGTCATCCACGAAGGGATTGGCATCCTACGCGGGGTCATCACCACCATCCACGATGTCACCAACACCCAAACCGTGGTGGATGCCCCCCACAAGGACCTGCGGCGGGCGCGCTCGGCTCTGTTGTCTTTGGTGCCCACCACCACCGGCGCCGCTACGGCCATTGGCCTCATCTACCCTGAGCTCAACGGCAAGCTCAACGGCATTGCCGTGCGCGTGCCCCTGCTGAATGCCTCCTTGACCGATGCTGTGTTTGAGGTAAGGCGGCCCACCACGGTGGAAGAGGTCAATCACCTCTTGAAGACTGCAGCCGAAGGGGAACTCAAAGGCATCCTTGGTTATGAGGAGCTGCCCTTGGTCTCCGTGGATTTCAAGGGGGATCCCCGCTCCAGCATTGTGGATGCCTCCTCAACCATGGTGGTAGATGGCACCCAAGTGAAGATCCTGGCTTGGTACGACAACGAATGGGGCTACGCCAATCGCATGGCGGAATTGGCCCGCAAGGTGGCTCTCAGCTTATAGAGGAGACCTGCCCATGACTGCTGTCTCAAGCGCCCAAGCTGCCGCAGTGCGCAACTATGCCCTAGTAACCGCCGCCTACTGGGGATTTACCATCACCGACGGCGCCATCCGCATGTTGGTGCTGCTCCACTTCCACAAGTTGGGCTTCACTCCGATTCAAATTGCCATGCTGTTTCTCTTCTACGAGATCTTCGGGGTGATCACCAACTTCCTGGGCGGTTGGATTGGCTCCCTGTTTGGCCTGCGTCTTACCCTCTACGGAGGCATTGCCATCCAGATCTTCGGCCTGGTGATGCTGGGGGTGATCAACCTGCAGTGGCCGGTCTGGGGCCAGGTGGCCTATGTGATGACGGCCCAGGCCCTAGCTGGGATCGCCAAGGATCTCACCAAGATGAGCTCCAAAAGCGCTGTCCGGCTGGTGGTGCCCAAGGAGGCCGAATCCCGCCTCTTCCGCTGGGTGGCGATGCTGACGGGATCCAAAAACGCCCTCAAGGGGGCGGGCTTCTTTGTGGGAGCGGCTCTGCTGCAGATCTTCACTGAGATCTACGGGGATCCCATGGGCTTCCGCATGGCCAACTTCGTCCAGGCAGGAGCGCTGGCTTTGATCTTCTGCTCTGGGGCGCTGCTGCCAGCAGACATGGGCAAGGTTAAGGCGAAGATCCCCTTCAAGCGGCTGTTCTCCAAAAGCCGTGAGATCAACCTCCTCTCAGCGGCCCGCTTTTTCCTCTTTGGATCGCGGGATGTGTGGTTTGTGGTGGCCCTGCCGGTGTTTCTCTACGACGAGCTGGGCTGGAGCTTTATGCAGGTGGGCAGCTACATGGCCATCTGGGTCATTGGCTATGGGATCATCCAGTTCCTAGCGCCCCAACTCCTGGGAGGAGGTCGCCCGGGTCGCGCTCCCAAGGCCCGTACCGTCCAGGTCTGGACGTTTACCCTAACCGCGGTGCCGGCCCTCATTGCCACCGCCTTTATGGCCGGCCTGCCGCCGGAATGGGTAGTTACTGGCGGCCTCATCCTCTTTGGGATTGTCTTTGCCTTTAACTCAGCAGTGCACTCCTACCTGGTGCTGGCCTACACGGAAGATGACGATGTTGCCCTCAATGTGGGTTTTTACTACATGGCCAATTCCGGTGGCCGCCTGCTGGGGACGGTAACCTCCGGGATCCTCTTCCAGCTCTACGGCCTGGAGGGCTGCCTCTGGTTTTCCACCCTGTTGATTTTGATGGCAGGGCTGTTCTCGCTGAAATTGCCGGATCCCAGCAAAACTCCGGTGGAGTGGGTGGTTAAGCCGGGGGATTGAGGGGATCTCTCAAGAATCTGGAAAGTAGGTCAATCCAGCAGGGCTAGGTTGTCGCGATGGACGGCGGTATCCACCCCTTCGTAGCCCAAGATGTAGGGGATCTCGGCAGTTTTTTTGCCCTTGATGCGCCGCAGTTCCTCGGCGCTGTAGTTGACTAGGCCCCTGCCTACCTCACGCCCGCTGGGATCACACAGGCGCACGGCAGCTCCTGCCTCAAAGTCGCCGGAAACCTCTACGATCCCTGCCGGCAGCAGGGATCGCCCTTGCTCACAGACTGCCCGCACTGCCCCCTCGTCCAGGGTGAGGGATCCCTCGGGGATAAGGCCGTAGGCAATCCACCGCTTGCGGGCGCTAACAGGCTGGGGAGCTGGCTCGAAGCGGGTGCCAATGGGCTCGCCAGCCAAGATGGCCGGGATCTGGTCGGGCCGCTTGCCATTGGTGATTACCACCGTCACGCCGGCAGAGGTGGCAATTTGAGCAGCAGTAAGCTTGGTGGCCATGCCGCCCGTGCCCCAGCCACTTTTGCCTTGGGCTTCCGCCTTGACCCGTAAAGGCATCCCGTGCTCCACCCGCTCAATAGGCTCGGCGGAGGGATCGCGGTGGGGATCGGCTGAGTAGAGCCTGTCTACGTCGGTGAGGAGGATTAGCCACTTGGCCTGCACCATGCTGGCTACCAAGGCTGAGAGGGAATCGTTGTCGCCAAACTTCAGCTCCTCCACCGCCACGGTATCGTTTTCATTAACAATGGGGATAACTCCCATCTGCAGCAGTTGGGTAAAGGTGCGATTGGCGTTCACGTAGCGGCTGCGCTCCACGAAGTCGCCGCGAGTAAGCAGCACCTGAGCAATGGGTTGGTTGAGAGCGGAGAAGAGATCATCGTACAGGCGGATCAGCCGTCCCTGGCCCACCGCCGCCACCGCCTGTTTTTCCGCGATTGCTGTTGGCCGTTGGCGCAAGCCCAGGCGGGCACAGCCCACTCCCACTGCTCCGGAGGAGACGAGGATCACGGCGTAGCCTTGGTTGCGCAGCCGCGTCAGCACCTCCACCAGCGGCCCCAGCACGGAAAGGCGCAGTGAGCCCGTTTGCGGATCCGTCAGGCTGGAGGTGCCAATTTTTACGACAATCGTCCCCCCTGTAGCTGCCATCGTTCAATACTCCTCCCACCCCGAAACCTTAGGCCTGGCTTGCCCTTGGGGTCGCTCCGAGGGAAAATATTATAGGTCTGCCTCCCGCTCTCTGCCTGTGAATCCTGTCCGCACCTTTTCGGCCACTAAGGCTGCCTTTTTGAGCGCCTACCCCCGCCCCCTCCACCCTGCCTATCGCCGGGCAGTGGAGGAGTTGCTGGTGGAGCTGCACCTAACCACTGTCAACAGCGCCTTTGTCTACGACCCCTTTTTTGCCCTGGGTTTGGTTACCCTCTACAACGGGCTGATGGAAGCTTACCATCCTCCAGAGCAGCGTGAGGCCATCTTCACTGCCCTCTGTAAGGCACTCCACCTCAAGCCGGAGGTGGTGCGCAAGAATGCCCACGACCTCCTGGAGCTCCTGCGCAGTGGGGATCCCCAGCAACGCTACAACCTGCTCTGTCTCAAACCGGAGGCAGAGGATGTGGGCGGGCTCAAGGCCATTTTGCAGCGCATGACCCAGCCTCCCTATGCCTACAGTCGGGTTTTGGCAGTTGGCCTCTACACAGCCTATGAGGCAGTTGCTGCCTCCCTCTACAAAGATCCCGAAGAACGCACCCGCCGCTTTTTGGAGGAGCTTATTGGTAAGCTGCCTTTTTCCCCAGAGAGGGTGAGAAAAGACCTAGAGCTCTACCGCAGCAACTTGGACCGCCTGAAGCAGGCGCGGGCTGTTGTGGAGGAGATGGTAAAAGCGGCCCGGCGTCAACAGGAACGCCGTCAATCGGCTGCCTCCCTGCCTAGCAGCTCCCCTGCCGATTCCAGCAAGCCCAGTAGCTAGACCAAATAGGCAATCCAGCTATCTACTACCTCTGGCGAGCCGTACCAGCGCCGCCCACCGCGGCCAGAATGGTGACAGTCGGGAATGGTGAGGTTGATGGCCCCTGCCAGATGGGCAGCCTCAATGGGAGTGATGCCATCTCCCCACAGCTCCCCCTGGCCGGCGGTAAGCCGGTAGCTGTTGTAGGCCAGCCAAGCCAGATAATGCTCCTGCCGCCACAGGGATCCCAGGCCCAGGCGGCGCCCTTGAATGGCCTTGCCGGCCACACAGACGTACTTGACCTGCGGCCAGAAGGCCCCCGGGTAGTGGGTGTTAACAAAGTCCAGGTTACGCCTTGTCCAGCGTTCCCGGCTGGTGTGAGGGGATCCCAGGCTGATTAGGGTGGCAACGTGCTCTCGCCCCTGCCACACCTGCCCCCCGTAGGGCACGGATCCCAGGTAGATGCGGGCAATCCAGCCGCCAGCGGAGTGGGCCACCAAGTTAACCCGGTCAACTGCAAACTCGGCCTGGGTGCGTTGGATAGTGGCCTGGAGGGCCCGCAAGATGGGGGTGACGGGCCTTCCCCCCAGCGTGGGAATCCAACTGTACACCTGCAGGGGCACCACCCGGGCCGCATAGCCGCGGGCCTCCAGCTCCTGACGCAAAGGCTCGTACTCTGAGGCACCTGCCAAGTAGCCGGGCAGGATCACCGTGGGCAGAGCAGCCATGGGCTAGCGCGGGTACCAAAACATGCCCTTGATCCCCTCTGGGTCGGGTGTAAAGCCCAGCCGCTCGTAGAAGCTGACTACCCCCTGGTCGGCGAAAAGGGTGATGTTGCTGATGTCCTGGGCGCGCAACTCCTGGATTACCTTTTCCATTAGCCGCCTGCCCAGCCCTCGGCCCTGAAACTCAGGATGGACCACCACATCCCAGATGGTGGCATTGAAGGCATGGTCAGAGGTGGCGCGGGCAAAGCCGATGAGGCGACGGTAGCTGCCCCGCTGCTGCCACATCGACACCACTAGAAAACTATGCTGCAGGGCTTTCTTAACTTTGTGGATGGGGCGACGCGACCACCCTACCGCATCGCAAAGCTCTTCTAGCTCGTACACATCTATGTTGGGATCCAGGCTAAAGACAATAGTTTCCCCCCCTACCGCCACCGTTTCCTGGCGAGGGGCGGGTGTAGCCGTTGGCGGTGACGCTTTGGTGGCAGCGGCCCCTGCTGACCCAAACAGCCCTTTCCAAAAACCCATTGGAATTGCAGTGGGGCAAAAGCCCACCTTTGTGAGCCTGTCCTCAGTATAGCTGGGATCGGCAGCAGAAGCGGCCCGTCTGCTCAGCGGCTGCCGTGCCGGCTTGGAAGAGACCCATAGGGAGACTTATAATCCAGTCTGGCCAGCGAGAACGTCCTATGGCTCTCCCCGGCACCGGCACCCTCGTCAACGCCCTTGCCATCCTCGTGGGCAGTGGCCTTGGCTGGGTGCTGGGCCGCCGTTTGCCAGAGCGCATGAGCCAAACCCTGCTACAAGCTATGGGATCCCTGGTGTTGGTCTTGGGGATCCAGATGGCCCTCACCCTCAGCAGCGCTGCCCAAGCAGTAACGGTTTTGCTAGCCCTGATCGGGGGGGCTTTGCTGGGGGAGGGGATCGACCTTGAGGCTGCCTTTGAGCGGCTGGGACAGGCCCTGGAAAAGCAGGTCAGTCGCTGGCTAGGCCCCAGCCCTATTGCTCGCGCCTTTGTGACCACCACCCTCCTGTTTGTGGTCGGCCCCATGACCCTGCTGGGCGCCATTGAGGATGGTTTGGGGGATCCCTCCCTGCTTTTGGTCAAAGCCGCCTTGGATGGCATTGCCACCCTAGCTTTTACCGCCAGCCTGGGCTGGGGCACACTGTTTTCCGCCCTGCCGGTGCTCTTAGTTCAGGGGGGCGTGGCCCTGCTGGCCCGCCAACTGCAGCCGCTGTTGCGCCCAGACCTGCTGGCCGCCTTGGAAGCCACCGGTGGGCTCCTCATCCTGGGTATTGGCATTAATCTACTGGGCCTGGCCCGCCTACGGGTGGCCAACCTGCTGCCGGCTTTGGTCATTGTGGAACTGCTGGTGGGATTTTTCCCCCTCTGGGATCTCAACCTCTAGGGGACTGGTGGGGAAGCTGGGGGCTGGCAGCGGCAAAGGTGGCGTCGTTGATCACCCGGGGCAGCAGCCTGTCTTGGGGCACCCACCTACAGCTCAACTTTTGCCAAAGCTTCTTCCGGCCCCACCAGGGCAATAGCTGGGTTGACCAGGTAGGTTTTTGCAGCCTGCTGAAGATGGGCAGGGGTAAGCTGCCTCACCCTCTGCAAATACTGCTGGTCGAACTCCATGCCCAACCCCAAAATCTCGTACCAGCCGGCCAGTTGCGCCACTTGGGCGTTGGTCTGTTTGCTAAGGGCATATTGGCCCAAAAGCTTGCGCTGGGCCATCTCCACTTCCTCGCTACTCAGGAGGGTGTCGTGGAGGCGCTGGATCTCTGCTTGCAGGCGCTCCAGCGCCACGGGAGTGTTCTCTGCTGCCGTGCCCAGGTAAGCCACAAAAGGGGCGGGATCCCGACGGGTGGCAAAGAAGGCGGAGACCTCGTAGGCCAGGCCGCCGCGCTCCCGCAGCTCGACAAAAAGACGGCTGGACAGGCCGCTGCCCAGGTAGGTGGCCAGTAGCTTCAGGGCGGGATAATCCGCAGAAGAGGCAGGGGAGCCGCGAAAGCCAAGCACGATCGTTGTCTGCTGGGTGGGTTGGGAGAGCTTTCGCAGTTGCGGCTTCTCCAAGGGGGGCAGAGGCAGATTGGGATCGGGGGCAGGGGGGCCAGCGCTCACCCAATCTCCCAGGACAGCTTCCACTTGGGCTGCCATCGTCTCCGGCGGCTCCGGGCCAATTACCGCCATCACCATTCCCTCCGGGCGGCAGTAGGTGCTGTGGTAGGCTAGCAAATCCTCGCGGGTCAGGGATCCCACCGTCTCCAGTCGTCCCAACCCCGGCAGGGCGTAGGGGTGATCCCTATAGAGGGCCTGCCGCACCTGATCCCAGGCCAGGTTAAAGGGCCGTTCCTGCTGGGCGCGAATGGCCTGCAGCATCAGCTCCCGCTCCCGCGCCACCTCCGCCTCGGGAAAGCTGGGATCCCGGAGGATCTCCGCCAGCAACTGCAACAGCTCCGGAAAGTCCTCCGCTACACAGCGCAGGCCAACCTCGAAATGATCAGCAGCGCTGTCTACAGAAAGGGAAGCTCCCAACGATTCCACCCAAGCGGCAATAGCTTGGGAGTTGCGCTGCCGAGTGCCCTTGGTGAGGACAGCGGCCAGCAAGTGGCTCAAGCCCGCCTGCTGCGGCTGCTCTACCCGGCTGCCGCCACGAAAAAAACAGTGGGCGGCCAGGATCTCCACCGTCGGGTTCTGGCCCAACAGCAGCGTGATACCGTTGCCCAGGTGGAGGCGCTGTAAACGGCTACGTTGCGTGGCAAGCAGGGTGGAGCTCATTAGGGGCAAGGGATCCAAGACGGAAGGGCCATCAACGGCAGGCCAGTTGGAGCTCCGAAGCCGCGGCAGCATTAGAGGCAGCCGGCTTAAGCAGAGCCACCACGTAAGCCTCAGGAGAGAGGTACTGCTGAGCCAGCTCGCGGATTTGCGCTGGGGTAAACGCTTGCAACAGCTCCAGGTACTCCTGGAGGCGCTGCACCCCGACCAGGGTCTCGTAGTAGCCGTAGAGGCTTGCCAGTTGGCTGGGGGACTCGGCGGAGAAGAGAAGTTCGTGGGTCAGCATGCGCCGAGCGCGCTCCAGCTCCGCTTGGCCGATGCCATCCTGCTGCAACTTCTCGATCTCGTGCAGGAGGGTTGCCTCCACCCGTGGCAAATCCTCTACCTCCAGTTGGGCGCTGATGCAAAAGAGCCCCCCCTCCTTCAGCACCAGCGAAGAGCAGCCGATAGCCCTCACCCAGCCCCGCTGTTCCCGCAGCAGATGCACTAGCCGCGAAGTACGCCCATCCCCCAGCACGGCAGCCAACAGCTCCAGGCCGCAAACTTGCTCCCAGGCGTCGAGGCTAACTGTGGGCCAGGCCAATTTTAGACGGGCCTGCTCTAGGCGGGCATGGGTGCTCTCGCGGCGCAGGATCCCCTGCGGGTGGGGCTGAGGCGGGATTGGGGGCCTTGTCCAGGCAGGGCCACGGGCGGGGCCGCCAAACTCCTTTTCCACTAGTGCCAGCGTCTGCTCAGGGTCGATGCCTCCCGTCACCACCACTGTCATGTATTCGGGTCGGTACCAGCCGCGGTGGTAGGCGCGCAGCAGCTCTGGGGTCAGTTGCCTCAGGGTTTCCGGCCTGCCCAGCACTGGTCGCCCATAGGGGTGCTCCTCCCCGTAGGCAGTTTCCATGAGAAGCTGGTAGGTGATGTACCCCAAGTCGTCAGCAGCGCGGCGAATTTCCTCCAAAACCACCTGGCGCTCCCGTTCCACCTCCTCGGGCGGGATCCCGGCCCGCAACACCGCCTCTGCCAGATAGGGCAGAGTCTCCGGCAGATCGGCAGCAGCTACTGTCATGTAGTAGTGGGTGTAATCCTGGCCAGTAGCAGCGTTGGTGATGCCTCCCCGCCCTTCAATAGCGCGATCCAGCTCACCGGGGGCCAGCCGCTCGCTGCCCTTGAAAACCATGTGCTCGAGAAAGTGGGAGATGCCCAGCCACTGCGGCGGCTCGTTGCGCCCGCCTGTCTGTACCCAGACGTCCACAGTAGCCGAGTCGGCAATGGGAACGGGGTGAAGAATAACGCGCAGCCCGCTGTTTAAGCGATGGGTGTAAGCAGGCAGAAGACGAGGTAGGCGGCTCAAAATTCTTAATTGATAGAGAACAAACTTAATTTTAGCAAGACAACCCCCCGTCAGCGCCTGGAATACTCTAGGGAGGGGTCATTTCTCTAGGTCTTGGAAGGGGTATCCGTTGCTCCTGGCCACGAAAAGCTGGGGGATCCTTCGTCTAGGCTTTCTTCCACTTGGAAGCCCGGGGGCCATTCTTCGCTGTCGCGTAGCCGCTGCACCACCTCCTGGGGCAGATCTACCCCCAGCTCCCGCGCCGCTACCGCTACCACATCGCCGCGGTCGATCAAGCCGGCAATGGCGCCGCTGGGGGTGAAGACCAAGACGCGACGGGGTTCCGCCTGGCGCATCATCTGCATCACCTGGAGGAGAGGGGTCTCCTCTCGTACCCCCTGCAGTTGCTCCATTGGCTTAAGAATGGCCTTGAGGGTGAGGTGATCCCACTGGCTGCGCTCGATGTCGTTGAGCAGTTCCGGCCTCACCAGGCCCCGGTAGCGACCGTCCTCCTCGGCAAAGTACACTTCTTGAACTCCCCCTCCTGCCTCTGGCTGGAGGGAAGCGGGAACCAGGTAGCGATCGACAAACTCCCGCAGGCTCATGCCCGCATCCAGGACGCGAAACCGGCGGCTCATGACGTCTGCGGCCTTCAGGCGGGCCAACACCCGCTGCAGTTGTGCATACTGCTCATAGCGACGGGCGCTGTTTAAAATAAACAAGCCGATTAGCCCCACCCAAAGGCCGTTGAGGCTTCCCCAAAATACCACCAGCAGACCTAGGCCTACTAAGCCCCAGCCCACTCCTTGGCCAGATCTAGCCGCCCAGAGCATGCCCTTTTGCCGATCCCCTGTCCAAGCCCAGATGGCCGCTTTGAGCATCTGCCCCCCATCTAGGGGCAAACCTGGCAGCAGATTAAACAGGGCAATCATTAGGTTGATGGCAGCCAAGCTGGCGAGGGTTGAGACCAGCGGCGATCCTGGCCCCATCCAAGCTCCGGCCACGCTCAAGAGGACAAACAAGCCCAAGCTGAGGAGGGGCCCTGCCAGGGCCACCCAAAAGGCGCCCAGGGGGCGAGGAACTTCCCGCTCGATGGCCGCCATGCCGCCAAAGATAAACAGCGTGATGGAACTCACCCGGACTCCATAGGCGCGGGCTACCAAGCTGTGGGCCAACTCATGGGCCAGCAAGGAGAGAAACAGCCCTAGCGCCGTCACCAGGCCATAGGAGAGCACCAGCAACACAGCCGCTGGAAACCAGGTGTAGTCCAGGAAGAGGGGGATCCCCCACAAACTCCCAATGCGCAGGCGACTGGTCATAGCCCTCAACTCCTTACACAGCTTTTGCCCAAGGGGCACAGTTTCTAAGACAGCAGGTAACCCTTCCGTTGGGGATCCCTTCCTTTCCACTCTAGCCCTTTCCAGGGCTTGGTAACGGATCCCCCGCCTGCCCCCACCCTAGCTGGGGAAGATAGCCAGAGCCCACGACACCCCCTGCCCCTTGACGATTGTGGTAGCCTAGTTGGGCATTTGGATGGCCGGCGGGTCGGGCAACTCCTCTGGGACGGCCCTGGCCGGCAAGGAAAATTCTCGTCGGACTCCACGGGCAGCTTTGCAGGAGGGGTGTGGCTATGGTGTCGATTTCGTCCCGCTCAAGCGAACAGAGCAAAGCGGTGCCCTTGCCACAAGGGCAAGCGCTGGGTTCTGGGGGCGAGTTCCCAGCAACCGCTCCGACGGCCGCTCCAGTGTTCTACCGCACCTACAGTCGGCGGCGCCCGGATGGCAGCCGCGAGACTTGGAGCGACGTCTGCGATCGCAGCCTGGCCGATATTGCCCGCCTAGGACGCTTCACTCCCCAGGAGCGGGAGCTGGTGGAACGTCTGCAGCGGCAGTTGAAGGCGTTGATCTCGGGTCGGGCCCTGTGGGTGATGGGCACCGCGTGGATCCAAAAGCCGGAAAACTACTCCGGCGCCTACAACTGCACCAGCCTCACCGTGGTCGACTGGCCCTCCTTTGGCCTGATGATGGATCTGGCCATGATGGGCTGTGGCACAGGGGCGGTGCTGGAGCCCCAGTTCATCAGCCAGTTGCCCCCCATCCTCAACCGCCTACAGGTTCAGGTGGTGGGATCCATCGGCGCCACCCCCCGAGAGCAGCGGCAGGAGCACACCCGCATCCAGCGGCAGGGATCCCGCGTGCACATCCAGGTGGGGGATAGCCGGCGGGGCTGGGTGGAGTCCTACCAGGCGCTGCTGGAGCTGGCGGCGGATCCCAGCTTGGGCGGCGAGGTCCAGGTGACGGTGGACTTGAGCGATGTCCGCCCTGCCGGCGAGCGGCTACAGGGGTTTGGGGGGGTGGCCAACCCCATCAAGCTGCCCGGCCTCTACGAGCGCTGCGCCGCCATCCTCAACAAAGCGGTGGGCAGACAACTGAACTCGGTGGAGTGCTGCCTGCTCATCGACGAGGCAGCGGTGACGATTGTGGCGGGGAACATTCGGCGGTGCTTACCTGAAAACGCCTTGGTGCACACCTCACAAGGTCTGGTGCCCATCAAGGATGTGCAGGTAGGCGATTGGGTTCAGACCCCCCTTGGGTTTCGTCGGGTGGTCAACAAGTTTGACCAAGGGATCCAAGAAGTTTACGAAATAGAGACCAATGCCCTTCCTTTCTTTTCAACTTTGAACCACCGCCATGCAGTTTTGGCAGACGCTCGGGGGAACATCGCATGGAAAAGTACCCACGAGTTAGTCGAGGGGGATCGTCTGCTGCACAACACCCAAGTTCTCCCCGGCACCATCACCCATCTCCCTGAGGACTTTACGGCATCTCGTCCAAGCCAAAGCCCCACCGCAAAGCCCCTGCACATCCCGCCCCTGACGCCAGAGGTGGCCTGGCTCATTGGGTTTACCCAGGGGGGTGGGTATGTTGCGCTGGGGCGCGATCTCCACGGCAAGCCCTACGGTTACCTGGAGTGGAGTGCCAATACCCTGGATCCCGAGCTGCTTTCCCGTCTCCAAGCTAAGCTGGAGCAGGCGCTGGCCGCCTTCGGGCTGACAGCTACCTGCAGCTATGGGCCAGGGGAGAACAGGGCAAGGTTTGTGTGTTCCTGCATCCCGCTGGCAGAGTATTTCGAGCGGCACATCAAGAAACCAAAGCAACCCCTGCAAGTTCCCGACTTTATCCTGCGCGGCACCGTTGAGGTACGGTCAGCTTACCTGGCAGGCCTTATCGACAGCAATGGGTCAACCCGTAGTCATCCCCCCCAATTGCTGACAACTGTCCACCGCTCCTTTGCCCTGCAAGTGGGGGCTGTGCTCTCCAGTCTGGGTATTGCAGGCCGACTCACAATCCTCCCCCCCCAGCAGGAGAACTGGCAGGTTCAATACAGCCTTACCCTGCCGGCATTCAAGGCTCGGTACAACGCCTTGGTGGCTCCCTACTCAGCTAAAGGGAAGTTGCCCCAAGGGCTGGAGACGCATGGCTTTACGATTCCGGGTTCCCTGCTGCAGGAAGTATACAGCTACACTGAGATGCGCGGCATGGGCTGCCAAGGAGCTCGGTCGGTCGAAGCCAACTATGAACGATACTTGGCTGAGTCGGGGTTGGATTTGGATATCCCCGTTACAGTTAAGGGCCTAGGCAGCCATGACTGGGTACGAACCTACGACATTGAAGTCGAAGAGGCCCATTGCTTTTACTGCAATGGCTATCTCACCCACAACAGCGCGGGCATGCGCCAATTTGCCGCCGACGACGAGCTGGGATCCAGCGCCAAGGACAACCTCTGGCAGCAGGACGAGCAGGGCAACTGGAGAATTGACCCGGAGCGGGATGCCCTGCGCATGGCCAACCACACGCGCGTGTTCCACCGCAAGCCAACGCGAGAAGAGTGCATTGCGGCAGTGCGCAAGCAGTTTTACTCCGGCGAGGGAGCCATCCAGTGGGCGGGGGAAGCTGTGGCACGGGCCAATGCCGACCTGCTCGCCACTCCAGAATTGAAACAGACCTTCCTCAACATCTATGCTTCCCAAGGCCCAGAGGAAGCTCGACGCTGGCTAAAACACCACTGGCCAACCCTGCCCGAGGCTGAACTGGAGCATCGGCTGCGGCGGTATGGGTTAAACCCTTGCGGCGAGATCATTGGATGCGACTTCCACTGCAACCTGGCTGAGATCCACCTCAACCGGCTGGATCCCCACAACCGCCAGGAACAAGAGGAGGCCTTCACAGCCGGGGCCCTGACGGCGGCGGCGCTATTGCACCATCGCTTTGTCGAGCCCCGCTTCCAGCGCTCGCGGGAGTGGGATCCCATCGTCGGCGTCTCGTTTACGGGGCTGTTTGACTTTTGCGTCAAAGCCTTTGGGGTGGACTGGCTGCGCTGGTGGCAGGAGGGGAGGCCGGACACGCCCCTGGGGCGGGAGTTTAAGCAGCAGGAGCGGGAATACCTCAGCTTTTGGAAGGAGGTTGTCCACCGCGTGGTCTGGGACTACTGCGACCGCCACGGATTGCGCCGTCCCAACCGCTGCACCACTGTTCAGCCTGCTGGCACCAAGTCCCTGCTCACCAACGCCTCGCCCGGCTGGCACCCGCCCAAGGCCCAGCGCTACATCCGCCGCATCACCTTTGCCAAAAACGACCCCGTGGCCCTCGCCTGTCTGGACTATGGCTACTCGGTAGTGCCTGCCCAGGCGGACAAGGACGAAAACGGCAACCTGCTCAACGATCCCTTTGATCCCCGCTGTACCGAGTGGCTGGTGGAGCTGCCGGTGGAGGTGGAGTGGGCCAATTTGCCCGGCGCCGAGGAGATTGAGATTGAGCGCTTCTCTGCCCTGGCCCAGTTTGACTTCTACATGCAGGTGCAAAAGTACTACACTACCCACAACACCTCAGCCACCATCGAGCTGCGGGAGGACGAGATCGAGGCGCTGGGATCCCGCATTTACGAGGCCATCCGCGACGACGAGGGGTACATTAGCGCGGCGCTGTTGGCGCGCTTCGACGCTCCCTTCCCCCGCTTGCCCTTTGAGAAAATTGACAAAGCCACCTATGAACGGCTGATGGCTGAGGTCAAGCAAAGACGAAAAACCGACAACTTTTACGAGGCCCTGGCGCGCTACGACCGCAACCTCGCCCTCATAGCAGAGGGGCCGGCAGGGTGTGATGCTCTCGGCTGTCTGATGCCGGAGGCTAGCCCGCAGAGCGAGAACCCGTCCCGTTAGCAGAAGGGGGGATCCCGCCCAAGCTAGGTGCTGTTGCCCCTTCTCCGCTAGCCGGCCCTAGCTACACTGTTCTTGGCTGGGATAGCCGTGCGTGCCTTGGCAGCCCCATCGGCAGGGCAGGCGCACTGGGCGCAGTTGGGTTTTCCCTGCCCAAGCGTTTGGTGGCTGGGGGAGTGGGATCTGATGCAGACAGGAGAGCGGCTCCAAAAGAAAGCCTGGGCGAGGGAAATCCGGCGCAGACTGGGGGGGCTGGTGCTGGCGCTGGTGGTGCTGCTGGGGATCGCCTGTTCTAGCCCCAAGGGCTCTGGGACCTCCCCTCCTGGATTGCTCCCGCCTCCGCCTGAGCCGGGTAGCCAGTCGATCCCTCTGACGGTGCGCACTCTGGGCAATAGCCGCTTTAAGTTGCTGAGCTTGAGGGTGGAAGTGGCAGGGGGGGAGGCCGAGCTGTTACTGGACACCGGCTCGGCAGGGCTGCGCATCTTATCGTCAGCAGCAGGCCGCCTTGGCCTGGAGCGGACAGGGATCCCTTCCACAGTAACCTTTGCCGATGGCACACAATTTATCGGAGTGCTGGCCCGCGCTCCCTTTGGCTTGGGCGGGATCCAAAGTCAAGAGCCGGTAACGATTCAGTTGATTGACCAAATTACCTGTGTGGAGGGTCTGGTGGCCACCTGCTCCGACAACCTATTTGGACCAGGGCGGCCCTTTACCGGGATCCTTGGCACCTCCCTAGACGAGCGCAGCCCCGATGCCAACTTGTTTAGCCCCCTTCCTCGCCTGCCGGGCAATTTGGGTTCTGGGTACATCCTCCAGACAGGTGGGTTCGACTCTGTGCAAGGCCTTTTCACCCTCGGCCTGACGGAGGCCAACACCGCTGGCTTCAATTTCCGGCAACTGCCTCAGGTGGGAAGCTTTCCCGATGGCACGCCCATCTGGCGGGATGAAGCCCTGCAGGTGGCCTACAGCATCAGCAATACCTCTATTCAAAATGTCCTCAGTCCCACCCTATTTGACAGCGGCGCCTCCGACATCTTCCTCAACGTTCGCCTGTTGGGATCCCCTCCCTTTTCCACCGCAACCCTGCCCCCCGGGTCGGAATGGCGCGCCGTCCTGGAGGGGGCATTTGACTACCGCATTCGGGTGGGCTTTCCGGTAACGCCCAGCCGGGATCGGATCTTTGTGAACGGCAACCAGAGAGTGCAACTGTTGGGCATGCCCCTGTTTTTCAACGCCGACGTTGCCTTTGATATTGCAAGGGGGCGGATTGGCTTTCGCCTACGTTGAGATCAAGGCCTTGAGTTGAATTGTGGAGGAAACCAATGTTTGCCCAGGAGGGGATCCCTGCACGTAGAAGGCCACGCTGCTGGCTCTGGCTTTGGGTTCTGCTGCTGTTGGGTTGGCTGGGATTGGGCGGGCCGGCTTGGTCCATTAGTTTGGGGGATCCCTTGCCGGAGTGGGCTAAGTCTATGCAGGTAGGGCGGCAGCGGCTACGGGGCGTGGAGCACTACCAAGGCCAAGAGCAGATCCGGGCCTACGGCAACCAGGCGGGGCGGGTGTTTTGGATTCAAATCGAAAGCAGTGCCGACCTGCCGCCGGATCCCCGGCAGTACCTGGGGGAGTACCAGGCGTTTCCAGCCGAGGTCATCCAGGTGGTGCCCCTGCGGGCGCAGCGGTTGCGCTTCCGCCAAGGAAATCGCAGCGCTGAATGGCAAGTGGTGGGCATGAGCGGCCACTTTGAAGCCGAGGCGTTTAGCTATGACCTGGCCCCACCGGAGCTGTTTCGTCCTTGAGCTGGGGATCTTGAGCGAGGAGCTAGGGCTTATCCTGGAAAGGTGACGAAGAATCCACCAATGAGCCTGCTTCACCAGAACCAGTCAGTTGAAGTTATACTCAATCGCTTCTTTGTCAAGGAGCTAGCTCAGGAAGACCTCACCTTTTATGAGTACGCCTGTAGGCCAAACCCACTTCCGGAGCCAGGAGAAGAGCAGAAAGCTATTGCTAAGGTTTGCAATCGGCTGGGTGTAATAGCCGTTCGTTTGGGGAGTCGCATTATCACACGGGAAAGAGTCTCGCCCAGCCAGCTCAAAACAACAGAATGGGAGTTAGAAGAGTGTGGGCTTAGGGTTCTAACCTGTGCCAATGCTCAAGAAAGAAGCGCCCTCGAAAGCTTTGAGCGCAAGAGGATAGAGTCGCGCCTTAGATCTCTGTACACCAAAACTGCAGTTGAATTGATAGGAGGAGGCCTGCTCTGGTGGATCACTGCTCAGGAAGGGGTAGAACTTTCCGGAGATGGCTGGGAAATCCACAGAGGGAGAGCGATAGATGTTGCTGTCGAACCAGATGGAAAGCTTTACTTAGAAGTCGATATTCATCACCGCCTCTACACGCCGTGGACTTTGCATGAATGGCTGGAAAACTATCCAGATATCCCAATCAAGTGGGTTCGGAATACATACGGTAAACGCGAGATCTGGGAGTATCTGGGTATTCTTTCCAATCAGTTGCCGTGGGAGATTCGGTTGCCAGAACTGAACATGAGTCTGGCAGAGTACCATTTACAGAAGTACAATGCACCTAGAGAGGAAGTGGAAAGCTCTTGGGTAGTCGAAGTAGCTTCAAAGCAAAAGCGTTTGCCCCATCTGTCTCGAAGGCTATCGCCTGTTTTAACCTTGGAAATGCTGGCCAGTCTAGAAGGTAACAAAGGTTCTAGCAGCAAAGTTATCGACCGTGTTATCAAGCATGTTAGAAAAAGCCTAGAGAAACGATTGCAAGAGTCTGAAAAGACTGCAAAGTCTCTTATAGAGAATGTCTACAACCCTCCCAAGCTGGAAGTTGAGCCCTTCAAGACCAAGGGCTACATCCTGCCCAAGCCAAAGCTATTGGGATCGGGTCGCAAGCAAGTTCAAAATCCTGCTCGGGTTAGGTATCACGGATGTGCAAAAGTAGGCGAGACTAAGTTTGGATGCCTAAACCTCTCCGACGACAGGCAAGAGTATCCCAGCGAAGTGCGCAAGTGCTTGCTTGAGGTAGCCCAAAAAAGCGGAGTAGAAGTTGAACTGGGCTTCTATGCCACTCAGCAAGACTTGCCTGAAGGCGATCTTGCCCGAAAAAGATTCTGGCAACACTGGGCTGAGCAAGGGATCAAAACCGTTTTGGTTGTCATGCCCTGGTCGCCCAATGAGCGCAAGCAAAAGATCCGAATGGAGGCCCTTGAAGCAGGGATAGCGACTCAGTTTATGATCCCTGGCGCTGATCCCTACAAAGCCCTAAACGTCGTCCTAGGGCTTCTGTGTAAGGCAGCATGGCAGCCGGTACTCCTGGAACCCCTCGACCATCCTGAACGCCCTGAGCTAATCATTGGCTTTGATGTGGGCACTAATCGGCAGCTATACTACGGAGCCTCTGCTTTTGCTGTGCTGGCCGATGGGCAGAGCTTAGGTTGGGAGCTGCCTGCTGTGCAGAGAGGAGAAACCTTCTCCGGGGACACAATCTATCAAACTGTGTCCAAACTTGTCAATAAGTTTCATGACAAGCTTCGTCGCTATCCCAGCAAGGTTCTCTTGATGAGGGATGGTTTAGTTCAAGGAGGCGAATTTAGTAGAACAATTGAGGAGCTAGAAAAAGAAAAGATTGCTGTGGATATTGTCGGCATACGCAAAAGCGGTACAGGAAGAATGGGGATAGAAGAAGGAAAAGGTAAGTACAAAGATGCCGAAATAGGCACCGTTGTTTTCGACTACTCGCGAAAGTCATTTACTCTGGTAACAAGCGAGCCCATTAGCAGAAAAGGCGCAGGCTCCATTGGCAGCGCAAGGCCCCTGCGAGTTGTCCACGAATATGGCAGTACGCCTTTGGAGGTTTTGGCTCTACAGACTTATCACCTTTCTCAACTTCATCCTGCCAGTGGATTCCAAGCCTGCAGGCTTCCCTGGGTACTCCATTTTGCTGACAAAAGCGGCAAGGAGTTCCAGCGCCTTGGCAGCAACATCTTCAATGTCCTGCAAAGCATAGATCGCCAGAAGTTAATTGCCGTCTAGCTTGGCCCTGCTAGGATAGGGAAGGGTTTGGCATGTTGGCTATGTTCACCAACAACGAGGTCTGGAAGGCCTTTTTGAGCAACCCCGTTGTCTTCTGCGGGGGCTTCCTGAGCGGCCTGCTGGGCTTGGATATCAAGCAAGATCCGCTGCGCAGTTGGCTGGAGTCCCAGGGCTTGAGGGTGGAGGATTCACCCGCCCCCACCCAAGGCCCCCAGTCTATTTCCATCGAGTAGGCGTCCGGGCAGGAGGGATCCCTGCTGGGGAGCCTCTCAATTTAGCAGGGCAAGCCGAGGTAAGCTAATGTCGCCCAGACAGTCCAAACTGAGAGGGTGGCGACGGCGGGGATCCCGCGGGGGCTATCTCGTCGGGGTGGTGTTCCTGCTAACGGGGCTGGTTGCCCTACAGGCAGCAGATCCGGCCTTGGCCCAGTTGGATCCCGCTCCTTCCCCAAGCGCCGAGCTGGATCCCCAAGTTTGGCTAGGGCGCTACAACGCTGCCCTGAAGCAGTTGCCGCCTCTGCCCAACTTGCAGTACCGCCAGCAGGTGCGGGTGGAGGGATCCCAAACTTTCACAGCCACCCTGGATGTGCTCCGCCGCCGTGACGGCAGTTGGCAGGCGTGGGTAGCCGAAGGGGATCGCATTCGCCTGTTGGATTCGCGGCAACTGGAGGTGGTGAACCAATCGGACCTGCTCAAGCTGTATTCGGTGTACGTGAGCCGGCCCGAAGCGCTCCTGCCCTCGGTAAGTTTTGAGCTAGAGGCTGATCCTAGCCGCTACCGCGTCGTCTCCTCAGAACGGGCGGATCTGGCGGGATCCCCTGTCCAGCACTTGCGCCTAGAGCCCCTGCAGGAGGGCCAGCTGCGGGAGCTGTGGCTGGAGCCAGAGTCAGGGCTGCCGCGGCAGGTGCTCTTGTTTTTGTCAGGGGTGTGGGGGCAGGCCTATGTCCTCATGGGGTTTACGGCAGTGCCTGCTCCCCAGGGAGGCACCCGTTACTGGCTGCCGGAGAGCAGCCGCATCAATGTGGGCTATGGGTTTTGGACGCTGGAGGGCCTGACCCGCCGCGTGTTCAGAGGATCCCTTGCCATCCGGCACGACTACCAGGACTATCGCCTTCTGCCGGAGGGGGTGCAGTTGCGCTTTTTGCCCTCACAGCCGCCGCTGGATGCACCGCCAGTGGTGGCCGGCCTGCCGGGGAGCAGTCCCCAACTGGAGCTGGGAGAGGTCCAGGTTTTGGGAGTGGACGAGCAGGGAAATCAGCAATTTAGCATTGGCCTGGGCAGACGCACCGCCGCAGGTACCCCCCTAGAAGACCGCATCGCCGCCTTTAACCTCACCCGACCGGCCAGCCGCAATGCCCTCACCCAGATTGATATCTTGGCCTTTTTGCCTCTGGGCGACGGCCAGTTGCCCATCTATCTCTTTCAGTTCGACACCGGTCGCCCTCTCTCGCCCCTGCAAGGGGTGGAGCGCCCGCGGGTAGATCCCAGCGGGGTTTTTGATCCCAGGCCTCCAGCCATCAAACTCTTTGGAGACTAGGTGGCTCTCCCCAAGCCATGGAAAAAGCCCAGTTGGGAAGGGAAGTGGCAGCGGCGTAGAATAGGCCTGGGATCCAAAGGAGAAGCAAGGCGTGATCAAACCTTACTCTGCCCACTTGTTGACCCCTGACTTTCGCCTCAGCCTGGCAGTGTTGGTTTTGGCAGGGCCGCTATTTTGGCTTTCCTTTTGGGTAGGGCTGGCGATGGGTCTGTTTGGCCTGTTTTTGCTAGTGCAGACCTGTCTCATTGGGCTGGCCTTTACCCGCAGGGCCCTGCAAGTCTATAGCGGCTCCCAGCGCATTCGCGAGTTCCCCTACAGCGAGTGGCAGGATTGGCAGATTTTCTGGCGACCTGTCCCTGTTCTTTTTTTCTTCCGGGAAAGCCGAGGCATCCATTTTCTACCCATGCTCTTTAACCCCGTTGAGCTGCGGCTTTGCCTAGAGGAGCACGTAGGACATCTGCACGCCCAGAGATCCTCTTTTCGCGCGGCGGGCCGATGAGCGGTTCTAACGGCTGGATTTGGCAAGAAAAAGGGGGGTGGCGTTGGCTGCAGTGTCAGCTTTTAGCAGACTGGCCGCATGCCTTTGGCTGCCGGCGCCACTCTTTCTATCAACCGGCTGAACTGGCTGAGCAACTGCAGTTGATCCCCGAACGGGCGGCTTGGGGCCGCCAGGTTCACGGCTGCCAGTGGAGGTGGGCCGATACCCTCACCAGGATCCGGGCAGAGAAGACAGAAGGCGAGGTTCAGCGTCCTGCAACCGATGCCGTCATTGCCCGCTGCCCAGAAGACTCTGCCTGGGTTGGCACTGCCGACTGTGTGCCGATTTTGGTTGCCAGCCGCCAGTGGGTGGCAGCAGTTCACGCCGGCTGGAGGGGGACGGCCGCAGGCATCCTGCCTAAGGTGCTCCAGGTCTTTCTCCAGGGGGGGATCCCTGCGGAGGAGATCCGCATTGCCTTAGGGCCAGCCATTTCTGGACCAGCCTACCAGGTTTCCCAAGCAGTGGCTGACCAGGTGCTGCAGACCCTGCCTGCAGGGGTGGATCCACAGCTTGCCCTTTGGCCCGATCCCCTCCCTGGCAAAGTTCGCCTGGATCTGCGCTGGGTCAACTCTGCCCAGGCCCAAGCGCAAGGGATCCCGCCCGAGAACATTGCCATCAGTCCCCACTGCACCTTTGGCCAGCCCCAGGACTTCTTTTCCTATCGCCGCGAGGGATCCCTAGAAAAAGAGGGCCGTCGCTGCGTGCAGTGGTCGGGAATTGGCTTTGGGCAAGGGGCTGGCTGCCAAAGACAGCCCCTATAATTGCCTTCAACCCTCCACCACAGCAGGGATCCCGTGATGTACCGTGCTGCCTTTTGGGGACTGGCTTGGATGGCTTTGTCTCTATCGCTTGCCTGGGCCGGCGAAGCCTATGCCCAAACCTCTTTGACAGGCATCAACCGCGACAGCGTACGGCAACTTAACCTTGGGTCGGGACGGGGCTTGGCTCCGAGGCCGATGAAGGGTGCACCTCTAGAGGAAGGCCAGGATCCCACCGCTCCCTCAGCCCAGATGTGGGCGGAGTGGCACATCCGCACCAACGTCTGCCCTGGTCACCTCTCTACCGAAGAACTGGCGGAGCTGTTTCCTTTGGTAACCCAAGAGTTGGTGGAGGCGGTTTGCCAGGGGGGAAGTTAGCGGTATCGCCAAGACAAGCGGTAAGGTATTTAAGGGAAGACCTGAGGTTGCGGCTGCATGGATTTTGAGAAGCTCTTGGAGGAATGGGTGGCGGCCTTTACCCAGGCGGCAGAGGCAAGCCTTGCTGCTTTTGAAGCTGCCCTGAGGGAGCTGGGAGAACACCTGGCCACACCCTTTGAGCAAACCCTTAGGCAGTGGGAAACCTTTTGGCGGCTGGAGCCCGAGCCGGAGGCCCCAGAGGAAGCGTTTAACCCTGCCGGGGGGCAGTCTTTTAGCACCAGCCGCTTTTTCATCAGCCCCTTGGGGTTTGGGGGCATAGTTGTCTATACCTATATCACTTCGCCACCTGGCTGGATTGGGGATCCCACCTGTCGCTACAACGCCCTTTCCCCGCAGCTGCGCTGTGCCGTCAACCCCTATGGTCCCTGCCAAGGCTGTCCCCACTACGAGCGGCGGGAGGAGAGCCCTCCGCGTTAGCTAGGCTGGGAGCTGTGGGTATGCAGGATAGCCGCCTTATTGTTGCCCTAGATACCTCCTCTCTCCAACAGGCTCTCGAGTGGGTGGAGCGCTTACCCCAGGTGCAGTGGTGGAAGGTGGGGCTGGAGCTGTTTACGGCGGTTGGTCCTCCAATCCTGCAAAGCCTTAAGGAGCAGGGCAAGCGCATTTTCTTGGATCTCAAGCTGCACGATATTCCCCACACGGTGGGGCGGACAGTTGAGGTGGTAGTCAAGCAGGGCGTGGATTTCCTCAGTGTCCATGCCGCCGGCGGCAGCGCCATGCTGCGCTCAGCCGCAGCTGCTGCCCAGGGCAGTTCCTGTCGCCTGTTGGCAGTTACCCTTTTAACCAGCCTTGGCCCTGACCAGGTGCGGCAGGAGCTGGGCATTGAGCGGGATCCCGGCGACTATGTGTTGCAGTTGGCCCAGCTGGCCATGGAGCAGGGCCTAACTGGGCTGGTCTGTTCCCCCCAAGAAGTAGGGCGGCTGCGCCAGGCGCTGGGGCAAGCAGTTCTGCTGGTAACTCCAGGGATCCGCCTCGGAGAGCCAGAGGTGGGAGACGACCAGCGGCGGGTCTGCACCCCGGCAGCAGCTCTGCGGGCAGGGGCAGACTATTTGGTGGTGGGTCGCCCCATCACGGCAGCTGCCGATCCCCTAGCCGCCTGGCAACGCTTCCAAGTGCTGGTGGAGACGGCTGGCTGAGGGGAGTGGAAGTGGGGGGAAGCAAGCGGGGGAAAAGAGCTGCTCAAGGAGGGCGGGGCGTAGGTTTAGCGGTGGTTTGGGGGTTGTCCAGCCTAGCTGCTGCGCCAGCCAGGGGAGCAGTCTGTGCCGCCGATCCCCAAAGTTGGGCCCAGGCGCTGACGGCGCAGTTGCCTTTGTTCCTCAATTTGGCCCTAAGCCGCTCCCGCTCCGAGTTTCAGGTGGTGTTGGTGGGCCAGCCGCAGGTGGAGTCTTTTGCTGCCGAGGAGTTGGCGGATAGCCCCTCTCCTCTTCAGGGCTTTCGCCTCTATTTCACTACGCTGGAGCGCCGCTTGGTTCTGCCCCAGCAGCCACCACGGCAGGACAACCCTCTGGCGGGGCGGCGCAGCGAAACCCTGCAACTGGCCTATGAGGCCTATGTGTTGCGGGCTAGACCAGGGGATCCCTGGCAGCTGGTGCGCCTACAAGTAACTGGAGCCGGGATGCCCATTCGCGATGTTACCCACGGGCTTACGGCCCAAGCCATCCGCCGTTGGCAGCAGTCTGGGTGTCCCTTAGCCGGCGATCTAGAGTTGACTAGATCCTCTTCTCCGTGAGGTTTCCTCCTGCCATGCCTCCTCAGGGCAAACGGCTGCTCCGTCCTGCTCCCACGGCAGGCAATCGTCAGCGCCGGCATCCGGCCAATTGGAGTTGGATGGGCCCCTGCTTACTGTGCGGGGGAATAGGACTGCTTTTGGGGCAGCGGCTTCGCCTTTTAGAAGGGCCAGTTCAGGCAGTGTGGTGGCGCGTTTTGCCTGCCAGTAACTCTGAGGGATCCCCTGCTCCTCCAGAACTTCCTCTCTACCACTGGCTGGCAGACGGACTTTTGCCTTGGCTGCTGCAAAAAATCGGGATCCCGCGGCAGGAACTGCTGGCAACCGTGTCGGCCCTGGCCTGTCTGGCTATCCTGCTGTGGTGTTGGAGGTGGGGTAATTTCTGGAGCGCTGGCCTGTGGGGGCTTAGCCCCTGGGTGCTGACCCAGGGGTTGGAGCCAAGTAGCGAGATTTTGGCCCTGCTGGTCCTCCTAGGCAGCAGCGGCATTAGGCCGGGATCCCGCCTGCGCTGGGAGGGGCTGGCGCTGGCCTGTGCTCTAAGCTACCGCGTTTGGCCCTTGGCCTTGCTCTGGGCGGCGCTGTGGAGTAGCCAGGAGCGGACGCAGCGGCGATGGCGGGGGCCAACCTTGCTGCTGTTGGTGATGGGCCTCTCCTGGCTTGGGCAAGTCGAGCGGCTTGCCGCTGGCTTCCCGGGATCAGAAACCCTCTCTACTGCTGCGCTCACCAGCCCGAGGGGCCTACCTGCTCTGGCTACCTTGATGTTGCCCCTGGGGCTGGCCTTGGTGCGGCTGGGCTGGCCCTGGGAAGAACGCCAACAAGCTTTGCTCAGCCTGGCCGGCTTGGGTCACGTCCTCTGGATGGGCCTGCTGGCGGCTTGGCTTTGGGAGGTGGGGGATCTGCCGCTGTACCTCTTGCAACAAAGCGCCCGCTGGGGCCTAGTGGCCCTGCCCTTCCTCTGCCTGAGCGCTGGCGGTGTCTTGGCGGAAATTCCCTATGGGGGCTGGCGGCGGCTGTTGGGATCCCTGCTTTTGGTTAGTTCGTTCCTGTTATCGTGGCAAGCCCTGACCTAGGGCTGGCTTGCTCTCCCCTCGGCGGGGCCTCGGCCCCTATCAAGGACCTTTTCTGCCTAGCTGGCCTAGGCAACTAGAGCGCTGAGGGGCTGCGCGAGGTGGTGCTTCAAGTTGGGTCCCTAGCCCCTTGCCCTAGCGCTTCCAGGGGGATCCCTTTTGTCAAGAAAAGGACTACAGTTAAGGTCAATGCGGCTCAGGTGTCCAAAGACGCCGCCCCGCTGAGGCAAAGAGGAGAACAAAAAGAGATTATGACGGTGCGGGTGCCCCTCGACTATTACCGAATCTTGATGCTGTCGCCACGGGCCGACGAGCATCAGATCGAACAGGCTTACCAGGAGCGCCGCGAGCTCAAGTCAAGCGAACATTCTTGGCTGCTGGGGTTCTCACCGCAGGCTTTGGAGGCTCGGGCCCAGCTGATTCAGGAGGCTGCCTCCGTCCTGCTCAACCCCGAGGCCCGGCGTAGCTACGATGAGCACCTGAACCTGGCGCATCCCACCCTAACGGTGGACGAGGCCCTTTTGCCGGGAGTGCTGTGCCTGGGCTGTGAAGCTGGAGAGTACCCAGCGGTTTTAAGCTTGGCTCAGCAAATGCTCGAGCAAGGCCACCCCGCCCGTTCCGATGCCATTTTAGGGCGGGCGGTGGCCCGTTTGGAGCTGGGCCGGGAGGCCTGGCGACAGGGAGCCTACGAGGAAGCAGCGCATTCTTTGCAGACAGGCTTGGCAGAACTAGAGGAATGTCGGGCCTTTCCCCAGCTGCAGGTAGAGCTCCGCATTGATCTGGGCAAGCTGCGCCCCTACCGCATTTTGCAGCTCCTTGACCCCAATGCTTCTGCTCCAGCCCCAACGGGCAAAGGAGCGCTTGCAGATCCTGCCTTGGCACGGCAGCAGGGGCTGGCCCTTCTCAAAGCCATGCTTGACGAGCGGGGTGGCATCGAGGGAAGTGGACAGGATGGCTCCGGCCTGAGTACGGAAGATTTCTTACGCTTCATCCAGCGAGTGCGCCGCTACCTCACCCTGCAAGAACAGCAGGAGCTATTTGAGCAAGAGGCAGAGCGCCCCTCCTTGGTAGCGTCCTACCTAGCTGCGCAGGTGCTGCTGACCGCAGGCTACTTGGAGAAACGGCCAGCCTTAGTGCGGCGGGCGCGCGGCTACCTGGTCCGCCTAGCCCAGCGGCAAGATGTGCACCTGGAGCAAGCTATCTGCAGCTTGTTGTTAGGGCAAACTGAGGAAGCCCTTAGCCATCTGCGCGCCAGTCAGGAAACCGAAGCCCTTCAGTTTATTGAGGAGCACTCCACTGGATCCCCTGATCTGTTGCCGGGCCTCTGTCGCTTTACGGAAAAGTGGTTCCAGGAGGAGGTATTCCCGGAGTTTTACGCCCTGAACACTACCCAGGCCAGCCTCAAAGCCTACTTTGACAACCCTCAGGTGCAGGCTTACCTAGAGGAGATGCCCAGCCGCGAGAGCTTGCCAGCGGGTCGGTTGTCTCCACCTCCTGCTCTCCCTCTGTCCCAAGTGCCTGCTGCGGGGGGTGCTAAGGTTCAGGAATGGCTTCCCCCACCTGCTCCCTTCCAGCAGGGAGATTTCCCCAAGCCATCGCGCCTGTCCGAGGGATCTACCCGCTGGGGGAGTGAGGAGGCAGCCAGTTCTCTCCTTGCAGAAGGGAGCCTTCAGATCCACAAGAGGGGGTTGCAGGAGGGGGAGCGTTACCACCGCAGCCACTTGGGTTCAAGACGCAGCCGGACTGAGGCTCCTGCCCCTTTCCTCAACCTCCGCTTGGCGGCCGTGGCTGGTGGGGTCATCCTTTCCCTCTTCGTCATCTGGCAGATGCTGCGCGGCCTGTTCACTCCCCCGCCGCCCCTGGAACAGCCCCAGGTACAACTGGAGCAGCCACCGGTTGCCATCGACAATCCGGGCCAGCCGGAACCCACGCCTGAGCCTGAATTGACCGGCCCTCTAGCCGAGTGGCGGGGTGTGCAACAGGTGCGGGTGATTGCCAAGGAGGGCATTAACATTCGCCAGCAGCCTAGCCTAACCGGGGCTATTGTTGGGGCCGCCCCGCGCCAAGCTCTGCTGCGGGTGGTAGAGGTGCAGGCTGGCGAAGGACAGGTGCCTGTCTGGTTGCGCATCGAGCGAGAGGGGGCACCAGGAGGGTGGATTGCTGCTCAATCCGGCTCAACTCGCTTGGTAGAGCGACTCTAACTTTTCTGCTATTGGCCTTGCCCCGCTTGTTTCCCGCTTTCCTGTGGTGGATATTCTGCGCAATGCCCCGCTGGGGATCTACTTGGAAGAGCCGCGCACCTGGCTGCACCGTCTTGATCCCCGCGTGAAGTTGGCTTGGTTGCTTAGCTTTCTCCTCAGCCCAATTTTGGCCAGCAATGGCTGGCGCCTGGCCGTTGTGGCAGTTCTCCTGCTCTTGACGGTAGCAGCCCGTCTGCCGCGCCGGGTCTGGTCGGGCCAACTCTCGCTGGTGTTGGCCCTTAGCCTGCTGGCTTTTGGGATCACCAGCTTCGCCCCCGATGGCTTAGGGGTCTTCCCTCAGCCCCAGCGGCAGGACGCGCAAGTGGTAGGCTACGGGCTCCTCGCCAGCCCTACCCTGGAGGGGGGGGAGAGGGCAACAGCCAAACGGGCCTGGCAGCGCCAAACCCGTGCCTGGTCAACTGCCTACCGTTACCGCTTGCTGCAGGTTACCCTGCTGGGGCGAACTTTTCAAGTCTCGCGGCGTTCCCTCTCCGTGGCCCTGCGGCTGGGTACCCTCATCTTTACCCTGCTCTATGCCACCAATTTGTTCTTGCTGACCACTGCCCCCGAGGAGATTACGGCAGGGATCGGCCAACTGTTACAGCCTTTAAAGCGCTGGGGCTGGCCGGTTGCGGAGGTGATTCTCACCCTTACCTTGGCCCTCCGCTTTCTGCCGCTGGTGATGGAGGAAGTCCAGAACTTGGTGCGGGCGGTGCGCACTCGCGATGTGCGCTGGCGATCCCTCAGCTTCCGGGGCGGGATCCAAACCCTGCTGGCCCTGGTGGAGCGCTTTTTTGAAAACCTGCTCCTGCGGGCGGAGGAGATGGCGGCGGCTATGCAAGCTCGCGGGCTAACTGGTCCCGACCATCCTCTGCGCTGGCACCGCCTGCAGCTCCAGCGGCTGGATTGTGCAGCGCTGGCCCTCCTGCCTTTCTTCTGGCTGCTGAGAGCTTTGTCACCCTAAGAAGTGGCGCTAGGAAGGGGGGTGGAGCTCCCCGCTAGCCATTGGCAGGAACAGCTGGGAAACAGAGCGCCCATCGGAGGACACGTAGAAGGAGAGCTGCCCCCCTAGCCGCTGCACTATCCGCTGGCAGAGGCTCAGCTCCAAGCCGGGGCTGACCGAAAGCGGTGATTGGAACAAGGGATCCGCGTAGATAACCTGCTGGGGATCCCCTTGCAGGGCTGCCAGCAGGTAGGGATCAAAGTGGCCCTGATCCACCACCAGCAGCTCTGCATAGCCCTCTGTGGCTTGGCCCCACAGATCCAGCCGGCCTCCTTCCGGGCTGCGCAAGGCAGCAGCCAGCAGCACCTCCCAGAGGATCATCTCCAATCGTCCGGCATCGCCTTGAATGGTGAGGCTCAGCTCCCCGTGGGCGCGTAGCCACAGCTTGCGTTTTTGGGTCAGGCCCTCCACTCGGCGCAAGCTTTTGCGCACCAAGGTAGCCAAAGACAGCGACTGGAACTGCGGCTGTACCTGCCAGGTTTCTGCCTGCAACAATGGACTGGTAGAGACGGCCAGCTCCTGCAGCCCTCTGGCAATTTCCACCACCTTTTGCCAGCGGCTGGCCTCCTCTCCCGGGATGTCCGGCACCTGGCCAAGGCGGCGCAGGCCGTCCAGCAGGGTATTTTGCATATCCAGCAGGCGGCGGTGCTTGTACCAGTTCAACTCGCTGAGCACCTCCTGCCGCTCCTGCAAAGTTTGCACCCAAAGCAGGCGCCGCAGCGTCCAGCCACAGGTTTGGGCAATTAACGTCACAGCCGCCCGCTCCTCCGCCTCCCAGACTCTGTCCGCCTCTGCTCCCAGGATCAAAACCCCTAGGGGCTCCGGCAGCGAGGGATCCGTCTCCCCCAAGGGCACCAGCAGCCAGGAGCCCAGGCCCGCGGAATTGAGCCAGGCGCGGCTGGCAGCCGGGATCTGTTCCTGGGCAAGCTGGAGGGGCCCTCTTGCCCGCAGTGCAGCAGCCAGCAAGGGATCCTGCCGATTGAGCTCTGTGGGGCCGCTGGGGCAGAACTCAGGGGCGGCGGCAAAGGGCGGCTGCAAGCAGGCCCGGCTCTCCCCCGGCTGCCAACTGACCACCAGCGCCAAAGGGATCCGGAGGAGCTGGGCCGCCTGTTGGGCGGTGGTGGCGTAGAGAGCAGCAGGAGTGGACAGGTTTTGCAAAGTTAGGCAAGCAGTAATCAGGCCGCTGAGCAAGTGCTCTTGCCGTTCCTGCCGTTGCTGAGAGCGAAGTTGTTGCAGGAGCAATCCCACTTGTTGGGCAGTCCCGCGCAGCAGTTGCCGTTCTTCTCGGCTCCAAGCCCTTGGCCGCGGGTGGAGCACTAGGATCAGCCCTTCGGGGGTGGCAGTGCCGCTGCTGCCGGTATGAGTTAGCAGGAGGGAGCGCACCCCCAAAGGGGCCAGGTCTTGCCGCCAGGAGAGGAGGCGCAGATCCTGGTCGTAGTTTTCCGCCACCACCACGTCGCTGCGCAGCAGCTCCTGCCAGTCTTGCTCACTCAGCGGGCTAAGCTGCGCCGGCAGAGCCTGCTTGCCCTCGCGGCGGTACTCGGAGAAGAGGCGGGGGCTTGGCCTATCGGGAGGATCTACCGTCAGGAGGGCCACCGCACCGGCTTGCAGACGCTGGCCCAGGCCAACCACCGCTTGCTGGAGAGCCTGCGGCAGCTCCGCCGGATTGTGAAGCGAACGGCCCACCTGCTGCACAAACTCCCCGTCGTCGGCCAACTGGCGAATGCGGCGATCCAGATTTTCCAGGGGGGCGGCTAAGGCCAGCCCCTGAGCAGCAGCAGCCACCAACTGGCGCTCGGGGGCTTGCCAGGTGCGGGGCACCTCCGATTGCACCCAGATAAACCCCAGCAAATCCTTTTGCAGGAGGATGGGGGCTGCCAGGGCGGCTTGGGCTCGCCACTGCTGCATTAGCTTGAGAGGGATCTCGGAGCGGGTTGTCCCCAGGCCGCCCACCACCACCTGGCCTGCGGCAAGGGTGTAGTACATGTTTCCCAACTCCCGCAGCGCAAGGCCGCCCTCTCCAGTCGGGATCCCCCCAGCTTTGGTCCCTTTGGCAGGGGGGGTGGGCCTAGAGGCACTTCCATGGGGAACGAAGCACCCCTGCCTGTGCTCGTGCCAGTACACCTGGATGTGAACAGCGCCTAGGCAAGACTGCAGCTCCTGCGTAACCAGGCTGACCCGCTCTTGCAGGGATCCTGCCTGACTCATCGCCGCCCCCAACTTCAGGAGCGACTCTTGCACGCGCTTTTCAGCCTGGAGTTTCCAGGCGTTTTCCAGCTCCTGCAAAGAGGCGGCCAACTGCCCCAGCACAATCCCCAGCAGCGCCTTTTCCTCCTCGTGGATAGTAACGCCCCACAGTTGGGATCCCAGCATCAGGATCCCTAGGCAGCGCCGCCGCCCTACTGCTGAGAAGGGGTAAATGAAGCAGCCTTGGATCCCGCCCAGGCGCTTGGCTTCCCGCTGCCAAAAGCCCATGCGCGGCTCCTGGGAGAGATCGGCCACACTGATGGGCCGCTGCTCGATCACCACCTGCTCCAGGATCTCCCCCGGCTGCAGGGGATACAGAGCTCGCAAGAGCGCTTGATCCTCTTCCCGCAGGGTTACCCCCCCTTGGCCCACCAACTGGTGATTGGCATAGTCGTAGAGGGCTAGCCAAATGAGCGGCGCCCCAAACACCGCCTTAACATACTCCAGCGTGAGCTGAATCAAGGCATTGGCATCGCTCTGCTCCCGCATCCGCTGCAGGGTTACCTGCAGGGTAACTAGGGGGGAGATTGCCCCAGCTCCAGTTGAGGAGTAGGGGGAAGCAGGTTGAACCATGGCCCGACTTTGGTGATGCAGATTTTTGCCGCAGCTTCCGCTTGGCTCACCTTAGCCATGCCGTTGCTTGGGCGCCAACCCCTTTCCCCTGCAAGAGTAAAAGGGGGAGCCGCTAAAACGGAGGCTGCTAGAGAGCCTAGCGCCTTTTTAGGAAAGGGGAGCCGGGATCCCGCGCAATTTGGCCGTGTTGGTTACCATGCTCTGCACAAAGCGCTGCAAGCGCTGGCGTAGGTTTTCGTCTTTGAGGTTGCCCTGCTCATCGAAGGCGCTCCAAGCCCGCCCAATGGCAATCTGCTCCGGGATCGCCCAGCCATGCACCCAGCGCACAATCAGGCGCATTTGGTTGAGGGTGTTGCTGTTGCTCTCGCCGCCCAAGACACTGATGAGTCCGAAGACCTTGCCCTCCAAATGCTCAAAGCTCAACAGATCCAGGGCATTCTTCAAGCTGCCGCTGATGCCGCCGTGGTACTCGGGGCTGGCCAGGATAATCCCATCGGCCTGCTTCATCGTGGCCCGCAGGACCTCCACATCGGGATAGTCCGGGTAGGATTCAGAACCATCGGCAAAGGGCAACTTCATCTGCCGCAGATCGAGGAGGTGCAACGGGATCCCCAACTTCTCAAACTCGGCCCGCACCACCTCTAGCGTTCGATAGGTCAGGGAGTTAGGCCGTAGGCTGCCACCAATGGCCACGAAGCAAGCCGCGGAGGCTGCAGTCATGGTGGCTTGAGAAGCGACAGGCAGGGCTTTTAGAGTTGAGGAAGACATGGGTTGAGCTCCTGAGGAGAAATTAGTTGCGTTTCAAACAATCTTAACTCATACTAATTCCGCATTGGAGATTCTTGCTCCGGAGTGGGGATCTGGGGCCAGCGGATCACCTGCAACAGGTTGGAAAAATCATCTCGCCAGAGCGGATCTCCGGGTTGGGGCAGCAGGGGCTGCCAGCCCGGCGGGGCGGCAGGGTTTTTGGCCATCAGCACCCAGTGGGAGGGGGCCAGCCCCGCTTGTCGCTGGTCAGGGGAGAGATCCCGGTGGACCCGCTGCCAAGCCTGGAGCCGCAGGGATCCGGCCAGGCCAGCCAACACAGGGGCCAAGTCCAGGTGGCGGTTGGTGATGTTAAAAAGCAGCCAGCCCTGGGGCTTGAGCTTGCTGAGGTAGAGGGTTAACGCCTCCTGGGTGAGCAGATGCACCGGCACAGCGTCAGAGCTGAAGGCATCCATCACCAGCAGGTCGTAGCTGCCCTCTGGGATCCCTTGCAGGCGGAGGCGGGCATCGCCCAAGATCACCCGCACCTGCGCCCGCCGGCTGGCCCTATTGAGATAGGCAAAGTAGCGGCCTGCCCAGTCGGCCACGGTGGGATCCAGCTCAAAGAACGTCCACTCCTCTCCCGGCTCGGCATAGGCGGCCAAGGTGCCGATCCCCAGCCCCAACACCGCAACCTGGGCTGGAGAAGAGCGCGGCTGCGCCCGCCACTGCTGGAACACCTGACCCACCGGCCCCTGGCGGGAAAAATAGGTGAGCGGCTCCAAGGCCTTCTGGGGATCTAGGTTTTGGCTGCCGTGCAGGGTGGTGCCGTGGAGCAGGCTGCGGAAGGAGCCCGCCTCGGTGTGGTATTCCACAAGGCGGTGAAGGCCAAAGACACTGCGCTCGCTGGCTACCACCTGCAGCCCCGGCGGCAGCCAAGGCTGTCCCAGCAGCAAAACCAACCCCGTGGTTACTCCTAGGCGGTACCGCCATCCCCTCTTGCTTTCTCCCAACAGGGCCAGCAGTGCCCAGCCCAGGCCCAGGCCTACGGCTGCGCCAGCGTGAAGGAGCCCCTGGAGATGAAAGCGCAACAGCAATAGGGGCAGGAGCAACACCAGCCCCAGCCCTAGGCCCAACCGTCCCCCCTGAGCTGCCAAGGCTGCCAGTGCTAGGCCCAAGAGAAGCGGATACTCCAGCACCGACTCAAACACCTGCGGCGCCAGCAAAGCGGCAAACAGCCCTCCTAAGCTCCCCCCCAAGGCCAGCCACAGGTAAAACTGCGTCAACTGCTGAGCCGGCGGGCGACAGCGAGCCAACTGGCTATGGCAGGCCCAGCTCACCAGGGCAAAAGCCCCTAGGTGCAGCGGCAACACCCAAAACCAAGGCCTCACCCAGCCCAAGACCTGTGCCCCCACTGCCCCACAGGCCAGCAGAGCCGTTGTCCCCAAAGCCAACTCATTGGGGTGGAGGCCGCCGAAGGCCAGCATAAAGGTCACCAGATAAATGCTCAGGGGGAGAGCCCACAGCAAGGGCACCGCCGCCACCTCGGTGGTCAAGAGGGTGGTGACTGACACCAACAGACCCGCCGGCAAAAAGGCCCAGCCGGCCCAGCGGCAACCCTCCCGCCAGCAGAGGGGCCAGATCTCCGTCCTGCCGACGTCCCTGGGATCCCCCAGAGCAGGAGCGGGTCGTAGGAAAGCCACCCCCCGCCCTTGCAGGAGCAGCCCCACCCCACCCAGCAGCACCAGCGCCGCCACCAGGGCGTAGGATCCCGTCCACAGGTGGGTTTGTCCTGACAAAGACAACCGTGGCTCCAAAAGCAGCGGATAGCCCAGAAGCCCCGCTAGGCTGCCGGCATTGCTGGCCACGTAGAGCTGGTAGGGATCCCTTTTCACCCCTCCCAGCGCCCGCTGCAGCAACGGCGTCGTCCCCGACAGAAGAACCAGCGGCACTCCCACCCTCGCCGTCAAGTCCGCCAAAAGGGCTAGGGAGGGGGAGGCCCCTTCCCGTTGGCCAGGGATCCCGAACTCAAAGGACAAAAACTTCAGCCCCACCAGCAATAGGCCCCCGTGCAGCAGCAGGCCCAGGCCGGGATCGAGCCCTCGCCCCAGCCGGTCTGCCCACAGGTAGCCCAGCAGCAAAGCAAGCTGGAAAAAGACCAGGCAGGTATTCCACACCAGGGGGGATCCCCCCCACAGGGGCAGCAGCAACTTGCCCAGCAACAACTGTCCCCAAAAAAGGCAGAAAGCGCTCGTAAACAACGTCAGGCCACCCAGCCAGGCCACCGCCGTTCTCCTAACCCCTGGCCGCCAGTATGGCCCAGCGGCTGCTCCAGCAGGCATAGGCGGGCTGGAGAGGGTCTCAGCGGGCCTTGAGCTGCACGGGGAAGCGCTGTCTTAGCTCCTCTTCCACCTTAGGAAGCCATTCTTCTTGGAACACCCACACCTGACCTTGCTGCACGCGGCCATCGGGGTTTTGCGTCAGCTCCAGCCAATACACCAATTGCTTTCCCCGCAGCACCACGCCTTGGGTAGCCAAGGCAAGGCTGTAGCCGGGATTACCCGCCAGGGCTCCAGGAGCCGGGTAGCGGATGACCTCCACTGCCTGGTCCAAATCGGTGGCAATCTCCGGTCCATAGACCTCGCGAATGGCCCGAAAGAGATCTTCTGCCGTTAGCCCTTGCGGGCGGAAAAAGGTCATCCGTTCCGAGCGAATGGTCTCCCGATCCAGCGGGTTGATGATCCGTCCCGGGGGAGCCACCGAGGCCAAAAAGGTAAACCGGGATCCATCCGGCTCCACCCGGTGGATGCTGAGCGTCTCGCCCGGACGGGGCCGCAGCACCGGGTTGTCTTTTATCCAGGCAGCCACCTGATTTGGTGCTTGCCCAGGGATCCCCCAAGCTGCGGCGGAAAGGCCCACTGACCAGCAGGTTATGGCCCAGCCTATCCCTTGAGCCAAACGCCGTCTCCTTCGCTCCCCTCTGGAGCGATCTTGGCTTTGCTTGGCGCCCCAGACCGGCCACAGCTTGCGGTGCACTTTCTCAGGCCTCCGGACAAACAAAAGCAAGCAGTACTCCTAGTGTATCTGGAGCTCTCAGCCTGCCTGCTGCGTTTAAGCGTGGACATTGGAGCCAAGGGGAGCAGGGATTCTGCAGCAAGATCCCCAAATCTTAGGATCCTGTCCCGCAGAATGTAAAAGATACCTTAGGATTAACAGTAAGTGAACCTCAAACGCATCCAGTCACCACCTCAGGAGGTAAGCGATGGCTCTTGTTCCCATGCGGATCTTGCTGGATCATGCCGCTGAGTACGACTACGGCATTCCAGCTTTCAACGTCAACAACATGGAGCAGATCCAAGCAATCATGCAAGCTGCCCATGAAACCAACAGTCCGGTCATCCTGCAAGCCTCTCGAGGGGCGCGCAAGTATGCGGGCGAGCACTTTTTGCGCCACCTAATCCTGGCGGCGGTGGAAACCTATCCTCACATCCCCGTGGCCATGCACCAAGACCACGGCAACAGCCCCGCCACCTGCTACTCCGCCATCCGCAACGGCTTCACCAGTGTGATGATGGATGGCTCCCTCAAAGAAGATGCGAAAACCCCGGCTAGCTACGAGTACAACGTAGCAGTCACCGCTGAGGTGGTGAAGGTGGCCCACGCTGTTGGCGTGACGGTGGAAGGGGAACTGGGCTGCCTGGGATCCCTGGAGACGGGCCGCGGTGAGGCGGAAGACGGCCACGGCGCCGAAGGGGCCCTCAGCCGTGACCAACTGCTCACCGACCCGGATCAGGCGGTGGACTTTGTCGAGCAAACCCAGGTGGATGCGCTGGCTGTAGCCATCGGCACCAGCCATGGCGCTTACAAGTTCTCCCGCCGGCCCACAGGGGACATTCTGGACATCGATCGCATTGCTGAAATTCACCGCCGTCTGCCGAATACCCACCTGGTGATGCACGGCTCCTCCTCGGTCCCCAAAGAACTCATTGACATCATTAACCAGTACGGCGGCTCCATCCCCGAAACCTACGGTGTGCCCATCGAAGAAATCCAGCGAGCCATCAAAAACGGGGTGCGCAAAATTAACATCGACACCGACAACCGCCTGGCCATTACGGCTGCAGTACGCCGCGCCCTGGCCGAGAATCCGAAAGACTTTGATCCCCGCTCTTTCCTCAAACCTTCCATCAAGGAAATGCAGAAAGTATGCGCTGAGCGCTACATTGCCTTCGGCTGCGCTGGCCACGGCACCAAAATTCCCGTCGTTACCTTGGACGAGATGGCGGCTAAGTACGCCTCCGGCGCTCTGTCGGCTCAGGTGAAGAAGACCATCGTAGTCTAGGAAGCAGTTGCCGGGCTCCTCATAGCTCCCCCCCTCTTGCGGAGGGGGGCTATTTTCCACCAGAGGCTAGACTCCCTGCAGGCGCTACCTGATCCCTGATCCTAGGATAGGGAGTCTTGTTGGAGGGGGCTTAAGGCCAGTGCCTCCCAGAAAGGGGCCGAAGGCTGGTGCAGCACGATGCGATTGCCATCGGGATCCCGCAACTCCACCTCTTGGCCGTGAAAAGCCTGGCGCAGAGGGGAGGGAGAAATCTGGTGCTCGGCCAACAAGGCCGCGAGGGATCCCAGGTATCCAGTAAGATCTTGCACCTGCAGGCAGAGGCTGGCTGCCCCCCCTTGGGCTGCTAACTCTAGCTTCCGGTCGTGGTAGAGGCCCAGTCGCAGTCCTGGCAGTCGAAACTCCACATACACGGGCTCTCCCTGAGGGGGAATCTGGAGCTGGGGTGGGCTCCCCAGGAGGGCTTGATAAAAGCGCAACAAGCGAGGTAAGTTGGGGGTGGCCAAACTGAGCAAAGCTGCGGCGATCTCCATAGCAACTGGCTCCTCTTGCTCCTAGTTGCAGTTTGGCTTCTCCCCGGGGTCTGGAGGAGATTCTCTTCTAGGATTGGATATAGTAGGTAGCAAGACGTGCTGCTTCTTCACAAAGCAACCGGAGCAACCTACCGTGCTGGGGCTACTTAGCCGCTTTTCCCGTGACATGGGCATTGATTTGGGCACAGCCAACACGCTGGTCTACGTGGCCGGGCGTGGCATTGTCCTGCAAGAGCCCTCGGTGGTGGCCATTGACCAAAACACCAAGCAGCTGCTGGCAGTGGGGGAAGAGGCCAAAAAGATGCTGGGCCGCACCCCCAGCAACATCATTGCTGTGCGCCCCCTGCGGGACGGCGTGATAGCCGACTTTGACACGGCAGAGATGATGCTCAAGCACTTCATCCAGCGGGTGCACGGAGGCCATTACTTGATTGCGCCGCGCATTGTCATTGGGATCCCCAGTGGGGTGACTGGCGTGGAGCGGCGGGCGGTAATGGAGGCGGCTCTGCAAGCAGGGTCGCGGGAAGTGTACTTGGTGGATGAGCCGGTGGCAGCGGCAATTGGAGCGGGCCTACCGGTGCAGGAGCCCGTAGGAAACATGATTGTCGACATTGGCGGCGGCACGACCGAGGTGGCTGTCCTCAGTCTGCAGGGGATCGTGCTGAGCGAATCGGTGCGCGTGGCAGGAGATGAGCTAAGCGAAGCCATCATTCAGTACATGAAAAAAGTCCACAACCTCACCATTGGAGAGCGCACCGCTGAAGAGATCAAAATTCAAATTGGCTCTGCCTACCCCACCAAAGAAGAGCTGAGCATGGAAGTGCGGGGGCTGCATCTTCTCTCTGGCCTGCCGCGTACCGTGACGGTAAAAAGCACTGAGATCCGCGAGAGCATGGCCGAGCCCCTCTCGGTCATTGTAGAGGCCATCAAGCGTACCCTGGAGCGCACGCCGCCGGAGTTGGCCGCTGACATCATTGACCGTGGCATCATGCTGGCTGGAGGCGGAGCCCTGCTCAAGGGTCTGGACGCTCTCATTAGCCACGAAACCGGGATCATGGTTCACGTTGCCCCAGATCCCCTCAGTTGCGTGGTGCTTGGCACAGGGAGAGTTTTGGAGGACTTCAAAACCTTGGGCCGAGTGTTGAGCGCTAGTTTCAAAGCCTAGCAGGGTTCCTGGGGATCCCTGCTGGCAGCCCTCCGTCAGGTCTACGGTGGGTGGGAGTCGAGGGTCGAGAGGGGTAAAGCTTGGGTCAGCTACGCCAATGGTGGAGGCGCAAGGGTTGGGGGCTGCTCCTGTCTGCTTTGGCCATAGGGGCGGCCGTAGGCCTGCGCCAAACGAAGGGATCTCTGTTGGTGGAATTGTACACTCGGCTTACGGCCCTGGCCCGTCCAGCGGTAGATCCCGAGGAGGTGCTCAGGCAGGCTGCTAGCCGTGAGCTGCAGGCCCTAATAGTCGAGCTGCAGCACCAAAACCGCGAGCTAAGGCGACTGCTGCAGCTTGCTCAGCAAGGGCCCCCCCAGGTGAGGATCCCAGCGGCGGTGGTGGGCCGCAGTGCCGATCACTGGTGGCAGCAGCTGACTCTTGACCGCGGCAGCCAGCAAGGGGTCAAGGTAGGGGACGTGGTTGTGGCGCCAGGAGGATTGATTGGGCGGGTTGAGGCGGTAACCCCTAACAGCAGTCGCGTGCTGCTTATTAGCGATCCCACCAGTCGAGTTGGGGTGATGCTAAGCCGCAGCCGGCAGATGGGAATCCTGCGGGGCACGGGCAGCCAGGAGGCCATTTTGGACTTCTTTGATAAGAATCCCCAAGTAGAGGTGGGTGATGTAGTGGTCACCTCAGGCCTGAGCAGCCTCTACCCACCGGGGATTGTCGTGGGAACGGTTCGAGCCGTTAACTTGGATGCTAGCCCTGCTCCCCAGGCTACAGTTGAACTATCGGCGCCGCTAGGTTTTCTGGAATGGGCCTTGGTCTACCCCTATGTTCAACCTGCGGCTTCCCAATCTTAAGCCCTACCTCAACTGGCTGGTTACCGTTCTATCGGGGCTGTTGGCAGCGGTGGCTCCTTGGTGGCGGGGGCCGGGCTTAGAGCTGGCGGGCCTGACTCCCGATTGGCCCTTGATTTGGGTGGTGTGCTGGAGTGTGCGGCGCAAAGCTTGGCAGGGGGCTGTTGCCGGGATCACCCTAGGGTTCCTGCAGGACGCCCTCACTAACCCTTATCCTACCCATGCTCTGGGGCTAGCCGTGGTTGGGATCCTCGCGGCCAGGTTGCAGAAACAGCGCTATGTGCAAGAGGACTTTATCTCCATAGCTCTGATTGTCTTTGGCATGGTGGTGATCGCCGAAACGCTAATGGCGCTGCAATGGATGTGGCTAAGTGTCTTTGCGCCGGCGGGGGCTGGAGGGGACGGATTGGCCAGCTCCTTGGCAGAGAGCACTGGCCCCCGCTCCCTGGAGAGCATCTGGTGGAACCATCAACGCAATGTCCTTACATCGGCCATTTTAAGTAGCCTGTGGGCACCGGCTTTGTACTGGCCTCTCAAGTGTTGGTGGCAATCCCAAGAGCGGGAGCTGCACTAGCTTGCAAAGGAAGAGGCGGGCTAGCCCAGTACCCAGCGCTGCAGGGCAATGCCAAGGAGCAAGCCCAGGCCGCCAAAGCGCACCACCTGCCAAAAGGTGGCGGGAACGGGGTTAAACACTTCTAGTAGATAGGCTTGCAGGCGTTGTTCCAATTGGCTGACTTCCGCCTGCAGCTCGGCCCATTGGTCAGGGGAAAGCTGGGACAGGCGCTCCAGCTCGCGCAGGTCGGCTAGCCGTGCTTGCAAGGTCTGGAGCTTGGCTTGCAGATCCTCAAGCGGATCTGGGGAAGCGGGGGGAGCGGTCACGGCTGTGGCTTAGCTGCAGTGGCGGGCAAGCGAGAAAATCCGGTCTGAATTTCGTTGAAGGGCTTAGCTTGGATCACCCCTGGGGGAAGAGGATCCAGGTGGAAGAGAGCGCGGATGGCGTTTTCCACTTCCGTGATGGGACGGTTGCCGATGGACTGATAGACAAGCTTGCCCTGGGAGTCAAAAAGAAGGGTTTGGGGAACTCGGCCGCTGTAGTACTGGCCGCGCTCGTCCCCTGGCAAAAGGGAATCCACTGAATAAGGAATGAAATAGACTGCCCGGCCATAGCGAACCTGCAAGCTGGCTAGGGTGGCAGCGTACTTTTTGCAATCGCTGCTGTCGTCGATGTAGTACACGAGGAGGGCCGGGATCCCTTGTTCTTTTGCCTGCTTGAGGGAGACGCGCGGCGGAACCATGCCGCCGTTGGAGCCGTAGAGGGCAAAGATGTTGCCGTCGTAGCGGTCGTCGTTGAGGAGGGCGCTGGCGGGAGGAGACAACCAGCCTGTTAAAGCCACGCACAAGACCACCAGGAAAAGACGCAACAACAGCATAATCCGGAGAAGATTGCCAGGCAACGGCAAGAGAGGGGCTCTCTCATTCTGCCATTTTGCTTTGGCACCGCCGCGTTCTCCAACTTGGGGTGGGTTATGGACGACCCGCCGTTGTTTTTTCACCGGATCTACGCTCACCAGCCGGATGTAGTCCTTGGGAAAACGGCTGAGGCACTGCTCGACAGCCTGACAGGCAGCGGCCCATTCTTTTAGGTGGGCAACTCCACACTCCGTAGCGGCGCGGATCCGCGTGCTCCACCTGGATCTCGTATCCTTGCGCCAGGATCTGGCGAATGTGGGCCTGCACGTCTGGGCTGAGGGAAACGGGGGCAGGCTCGAGTGAGTGAGCAGCCGCAGGAGGAGGGAATGGCGGGGCGGGGAAGCGGGGGGCGCCTCCTGGGAGGAGGAGCGCTTGAGGCCAAGGTATTCTTCGGAGAGGCGGCGGGCTTCTACCTGTTGTTGCTCGGCTTTGAGCTGGTGGCCGGCCTGGATCATCGCGGCGGCGGAAAGTGGGGGGCGCCTTCTTTGCTTTTGAGCAGGCGAAAGGCAATCCCTTCTAGGCCGACTTCCATACCTGCTCGTCGTAAAGTTGGGCGCGCAGGGCGCCGAAAAAGTCGATGGCCTGTTCGGGAAAAGTGTCCACCAGGCGCTCGACTTCCTCCAGCGACAGCCCGTCGGCCTGAAAAATGCCGTGGACAATGTGAATGCGGTTCCCAATAGAACTTGCGCATGCGCCCATCGCGGATGAGGGGGGCATAGAGGGTGGAAAAGTCGTTACCGGTGGCGATGATGGGCACCCGCAGCAGGGGCTTGGGATCGTAGCTGCCGGGAAGCTGCACGTTGGTGGGGTTGTCGGCAATGTTCATCAAGGTGGCGCTGACCAGTTGCGTGTTGACGGTGTACTGGGTCATGGTGTTCAGGCGGCCAGCACCAGCATCCAGGTCATTGATTATCAGCACGGCCATCTGGCCAAATTTGCGGATGGGCTCGGCGGCCTCCCGGTAGCGCAGGCGAATCATGCGAGCCGGATCGCCGGCATCGGGGCTTTCCAACTCGCCGCCGGAGACATGAACGGCATAGACCTTCATGCGCTCGAAAATTAGGTTGCATTGGAAGGTCTTGCCCTCACCCTTACGCCCGTGGATGCCCAAGATAAGCGGAACTGGCACGTCGGACAAAGGGAGATGATTTTTCAACCTTGAGGAAGGTGGGGGGGATGTAGTAGCTCATCGGTGGGGCTTAGCTCAATCGCAAGGGGTTTCTCTTGGAATTGGCCCCTGCCGCCCCCTGCGGAACAGGGGCAGGGAAAATAGGCAAAGGGAAAGAGTGCCCACATGGGCGTTGCCAGGGGATTGCGCGGGAGGTTAGGTTTTGTAACAGTTTTCCGGCAGAGCGACCCCAGAGATGGCAACCCAAGCTTTTCTGCCGCTCTGGTTAGGCCGGGTTAGACGAAAAGCTGTCCATCTGAGGGTGAGATCTTGCTGTTGAATTGCCTAGATCCTGTGTTGCTGGCTGTCGAAGCCGCTGCTTCCGTTGAGCCGCCAGTGGAAGACAACCTCTCTCCCCTGATCTTGGTGGCGGTGCTACTGGCGTTGGTGGTCATCTACTTGGCCAGCCGCATCGCCGGAGAAATTGCCATTCGCCTCAGCTTCCCCCCGGTGCTGGGAGAGTTGCTGGGGGGTGTCCTGGTGGGCGGCTCTGGCCTGGGGCTGCTGGTCTTTCCAGAAGGGCCAGTCTCCCCCGAGACGCTGCCTAGCTTGGCCCACTCCTCCGCCTTGATGCAACTGCTGCAAGTGACTGCCGGCCTCGACGAGGGATCCCTTGGGTCGGTGTTTGCCTCCCAGGTCGAGATCCTCGACGTCCTCGCCGAGATTGGGGTGGTCATTCTCCTATTTGAGATTGGCCTCGAGTCGGATCTGGGAGAACTGCTGCGGGTTGGCCCGCAGGCAGCGGCCGTGGCCGTCATTGGGGTTGCTGTCCCCTTTGCGGCGGGAACCCTGGGCCTGCTCTATCTCTTTCACGTGCCCACCATCCCTGCCATCTTTGCCGGGGCGGCTCTGACGGCAACCAGCATTGGCATCACCGCCCGCGTCTTGGCCGAGCTACAAAAACTCACCTCCCCCGAAGGCCAGGTCATCATTGGCGCCGCCGTCCTGGACGACGTGTTGGGCATCATCATCTTGGCTGTGGTGGCGGGCTTAGCCAAAACCGGAGAGGTTGACGTTGCCAATGCTGGCCTCATCATCGTCAGCGCCGTCGTCTTTCTGGTCGGCTCCATTGTCTTGGGGCGCCTCCTCAGCCCCTACTTTGTGGCCCTTCTCAACCACCTGAGAACCCGCGGCAACCCCCTTTTGCCCGCTCTGGTGTTGGCTTTCCTGTTGGCCTACGTGGGGCAGGTGATCCACCTGGAGGCGATTTTGGGCGCTTTTGCCGCCGGCCTAATTTTGGGGGAAACCGACAAGCGACAGGCGCTAGAAGAACAGATCAAACCCGTTTCCGACCTGCTGGTGCCCATCTTCTTCGTCTGTGTTGGGGCCAAAACCAACCTCGCTGTCCTTAACCCCGCCATCCCTGCTAACCGGGAGGGGTTGATCATTGCCGTCTTCTTGGTTAGCGTTGCCATTTTTGGCAAGCTGGCCGCTGGCCTGGGGGCGTTTGGCAAGCCGGGCATTAGCCGTTATGCTGTCGGCGTGGGCATGATTCCCCGCGGCGAAGTGGGCCTGGTGTTTGCCGGCGTGGGAGCGGCCAGCGGCGTTCTCTCTGAGGCTCTCGACGTCAGCATCATCGTCATGGTGATTGCCACCACCTTCATCGCTCCCCTCTGGTTGCGGGGGGTGCTGGTGGGCGGGGACAACACATCTCCCTCCCTCTTGGAACTCCAGGCGGAGGCCACGGAGCCAAACCGCAAAGACGCTGCCAGTGCCCCAGAGCTCGCTCCCCCAGACTCAGGACGGGTGGGTATTCCTGAGGGTTAATCAACCCCTCAGTTGCCGCCAGATAGCCTGTACCAGCAGCCGCAGAGGGTTGCGCCGACGTGGTTTCCCATCTCGGATCCTGTCCTTCGTCTCCGCTTGTGGCGCCATCACTTGCACTGACGGCGGGTCGAACCGCTGTATTGTGGTTGAGCGTCGATCCACCACCTCTGCCTTAACGCTGCGGAAGCCCACAGCCTGGAGACACTGCTGAAAATCGGCATCGCAGGAGCGGCGAACATAGTATTGCAGCCGCACCTGATCCCCCAACAGGATCTCCGTCCTTGAGATCCCAGCTCAGACATCTCTGCCCGTTCACTGAGATGCCGTTGGTGCTGCGCTTGCCCTCAAGATTGCCGTCCAGCAGCCGGTAGGTATACTGCCCGTCCTTGTGCGGTAGCCGCAACAGCAGTGCATGTTGCCGGGAAACAGCTGCCGAATGGATGACAATAGCGTTGCTGGGATCCCTGCCGATGGAGTAAGTGGCCGCGCTGAGGGCCACGGCCCGCCGTCCCTATTACCAGCACGTGCCAAACCTGGGATGGGAAAGACTTTGCGTCGGTAGAAATTCTCTGGGGTCTGCTTTGCCAGAGAAAGGCTCGGCAAGAGAGGGCCTTTCCCCCATAATGATAGGGTAGGGCTTCCCCACCGGTAACAACCATGACTGCAACTCCATCTCTTCTCCAAGACCTGCCCCCCATCTACCCCGGGGTGGCTGTGCGGGTCATCAATCCCAACGACACCTACTACCTTTTTGAAGGACAAGTGCAGCGGGTTACCGACGACCACGCTGCTGTCCTCTTTGAGGGCGGCAACTGGGATAAATTGGTAACCTTCCGCCTCACGGAACTGGAAGTGGTGGACAAATCCCGTCGCTAGCTCGGTTTTCCATGCGTAGCCATTGGCAGGAGCCATTCCTCTGGATCCATGCTGCGGGGATCCTCCTCTTTCCCGTGTGGATGGGGCTAACCGTCATTGGGTTGGCCACGGGAGATCCCCTCCTGCCGGTGGGAGTGGAGCAGGCGGCGGTGGCCGTGGCAGGTATTGGACCAGTATTTGCTATGCAGTGGCGCCGGCCCTTCTACATCTTTAGCCTGGGGGTGGTTGCCCTTCCTCCCAAGGAGCTCTCTCCTGAGCAGCGCCGCCTCTTGGCCGCTTTCCTCAGCCCCGAACACAAGGTCTTAGCGGTGTTGGCGGCGTTCCTGCTGCTGGAAGTCTTGGAGCGTCTTTATGACTTGGCTCCCCTCTTTACCCCCCTTACCCCCGGTGGCGGCAGCCGGCTGGCTGGTCTAGTCATTGCCGCCTTCGGCTTTTGGGGGGCCAATGTGTTTTTGCAGATCCCTCTTGCCGTGGTGCGGGTTCTTTTCTTGAGCGACCTGGAGCTGGCCCAGATCGATCCCCTCCCTGCTGAAGCGATTGAAAGCCGCTTTTCCCTCTTTGGTGATCGCCACAACCTGTTGCTGCAGCGGCTGCTGCGCCGCGTCACCACGCCGGGGTTCCAACCCAGCCATAAAGCAGAAACTGGCCCAGAGCCAGCTTCCCCAGCCGAGACGGCCACCCCCTAGAGCACGGCCTTCCCTCAGGCCAGCTTTGGGGACGGATTTCTGCCCCAAAGAGGCCGCAGCTCGATGTTAGATTGGAGGGGAGCCGGTTATCCCCTTTCTCCCGACCTGCGAGGCTAGCGCACCAGCAATGGCAAGCAACTTTTCCTTCCGCTTTAAACAATTTGCCCAACGCCTCAGAGAAACTACCCAACTGCCCCACTTTTTTAGCGACCAAGCCACCAGTGAAACCCAAAACCTGGCGCGGGAGTTGGCTATGGTTGGGGAATACGCCACCCAGCTCAGCCAGGTGGTGATGGAGGTGGACTTCCTCAACCAGCTCTATACCCGTCTCCTGAACGAGCGCGAAGTGCTGCAGCAGGAAAAAGAGAACTTGGAGGCGCGGGTCTTTGAGTTGCAGCAGGAGCGCAACGAGATTGAGCCCCAGGTGATGTACCTGCGGGAGCAACTAAGCCAAGTTGCCTTGCAACTGGAGCAAACCCAAAACCGCGAGCGCAGCCTCAGTGAGCGGGAACGACAACTGTCGGAAATTGTTGCGCAACTGGAGCGGCGGCGGGCCGTGCTCAACCAGGCTATTGAAAACCTTACTAACCAGGAGGCCGACTACACTGTCCGCAATAAAGAGCTGGAAGCTGTGATCAAAGACAACGAACGCAAAGCCCAGCAGTACCTAGAGGCCGCCAACCACTACCGTGCCTACTTGGAAGAGCTAAACGCCCAGATCCAGGAAGCCCAGGCCAAGCTGAGGAGCCTTGGGGTTGAGCCCAAACCGGCTGACCTGCCGCGGCTTGAGGATATGGAAAAGCCAACTCCCGTCCCGCCGCCGCCGCCCTCTACCCCTCTTGGCTATCCACCACCCCCCCCGCAACCCTCTCCTCCCCCCCCGCCAGGTGGCTATTGGCAGGAGAGCCCCTTCGATGACGATCCCTGGGGCTAGCTGGCAATTGTTACTTGGCAGCAGGTATTGACTTGTCCGGGGGAGGAGAAAGCGGTGTTGGATCCAACATCACAAACAGAAACGACTCCAGCCCCGCCAGGTAGGTGAGCACCTGCTCCTGGGCCGCTTCTAGCTCTAGCTGGTTGGCGCGGGCCGCCTGCTCAATTAGGCTAGCCACCGCCACTGGCCCCTGCAATAGGGATCCCAGCCAGGCCATTTGGGGGGCTGGTATGATCAGGCGCCCGCGGCTGGCCCCCGGCCAATTCATGGTAAACTCCAGCTTCTTGTCGTGGGCCTGGGCAAAGTTGTGGCGAAACTCGGCGTTGTCTGTCAGGATGGGGTTGAGCTGCACCCTGCCCCCCAGCCAGTCGGCGTCGCTCCAGGGCAAGACCAGGGAAGAGCCGGGGTGCTCCGCCCAAAAGTCGATTAGGCGGTGGTTGGGGCAAATTAGCTCGTAGAAGTGGTTTTGCTCGGCAGGGGAAAGCTTGTCCAGCTCCGCCTGCAGCCAGGCCGGCAGGGCCCTGTCTTTGAAGAGTAGCGTCGGATCCCAGTCGGCGTAATCCACTAGGCAAACCAAGCCCAGCTCCGCCTCTTGAAGCAGGCGCAGGAGATCCGGGATCAAAAACCCTTTGTCGCCGGGCAAGAGGTAGTTGGCGCGGATGTTGGTGTCGTCGCTGTAGATCTTGGGATCCCAGTGCAGGGCGGCCCGCAGCTCGTCGGAAGCCAGGCTGGCCATGAACTCCCGCACCCGCCGGCAGGCTTCGGGGGTGGGCAGCTCAAACAGGCCCAGCAGCCGGAACGCCTCCTGTAGGCGGAAGATCACCTGCCGCTGGTAGGCGTGGTGTAGGTTGGCCCGTAGGATCCCGTCCGGCTTGAGCACCCGCTTAAGCGCTTTCAAGCCCGCCACGGGATCCTCAAGCAGATAGAGCACGTCGTTGAGGCTGATGAAGTCAAACTGCTGCCCCAGTTGTTCAATCTCCAACAGGTTGAGGACATGCAGCTCCACCTCCCCAAAGCCGTGGTAGCGCAGGCGCCGCTCCGTTGTCTGCACCGACGCCGGTGAGAGGTCGCAGGCCACCAGCCGCGCCCCAGGGTTGGCCTCCGCCAAGAGCAGGGTCTCCCAGCCGGAGCCACAGCCAACATTGAGAATAGCAATCCCCTCGCTGGGCAGGATGGCGCGGGTACGGGCATATTGGGCCGTCGTCCAGCTCAGGCGGTACAGGCTGCCGATGGCGCTGCGGCCCGAGGCCTCAATGGGCACGTTGGGATAGGGCAGTTCCTCGTAGAGTTGCCGCAAAGACTCGGTTGTGCTGCCGGCCATGGGATCCCTCCCTATGCTACTGCCTCAGGAACGCCGCGATGGCGTCCGCAATGGCCTCGTTGCCCCCCCGATCCAGCTCTTCTGCCCCCTGGGGGGGGTGAGGGGGATCCCGCAAGAAGTCCCAGGATCCCGCAAAGAACTCTTCCGGCGAGAGGATACGATGCCAACCGTAGCGCCGCAATCCCTCCACCAAGAGGGGCGACTCCGCAAAGCCGGAACGGTTGACACAGGCCATGGGGATCCCACAGCGCAGCGCCTCCGCTAGGGTGCCATAGCCCGGCTTGGACACCACCCAGCGGCAGAGGGGCATGACATCCACCGGGCGCCACCTCTGCCCGTCCAAAACCTGCAGGTTGGGCAAAGGGGGAGCCTTGGGGTCGAAGGTGAGAAACTGCCAGTCGGGAAAATCCAAAAGCCGCTCATAGGGCAAGCCCTGCAGCCCTAGCCCGCCAAAGGTTAACAAAACCGTGGGCCGCTCCCGCTCCAGTCCTAGGCGCTCAGCCACCTCCTCAGCCAAGTAGCGGGGATCCGACCCCGTCAACCCCACGGGTTCCTGGTGGGGAAAGGCGCCCATAGGCTCAGCAAAGGGCAGGCGAAACAGCCGCTGGCAGCGCCCGTACAGCTCGCGGATCCAGCTTACAAAGGGCTGAAACTGGGGGCCGTACTCTTGATAGATAAAGTCCCAGCCGAAGTTACTGGCCATCCAGCAGGGGATCCCGGCAGCCTCGGCAATAGCAGCAGCAAGCGGCGGCACATCCCCCAGCAGCAACGGCACCCCCTGGCGGCGGATGAACTCCGCCTCTTCTTGGATGAGGTCGGCAGACCCCGCTTGGAACGCCCGCAGGGCCGCTAACGTCGCCGGCAGATCTGCCTGCAGGCCATCCGGCTGCACGACCCCCACATCCAAGGCCCGCGGCCGGTGGAGAAACTTCCCTTCCCCGTAGCGCTCCAGCAGCCAAGCGGGGGCCGGCGTCACCCAAATGGGCAGGATCTGCGGCTCCCGCCGCCGCAAAGCGTTGACCACCGCCGCCAGGCGAGTGACGTGCCCAAACCCATGGGCCGTAGCTGCCACATACAGAGGAACTGGATTCACCGCCATAGCCCTAGGAAAGCACAGGCTGAGACTGAGACTTTTCCCGCCGGGATCCCCAGAGGTTGCTGGCCAAGATGAGGCCCAGGCCCAGCACCGATCCTGGCGCGATCGGCTCCTGCAACAGCACCGCAATCAGCCCCAGCGACAGGAATGGCGTGACATAGACCCAATTGGCCAGGGATCCGCGCTCGTCCGCCAGCTCCAGCGCCCGCAGCCAGAACACAAAAGTCAGGCCCATCTCCGCCAAGCCAATGTAGGCCGCCCAGCCCAGCCCTGCTAGGGTCCACCTCAGCTCCTGAAAGGGCAACAGCGCCAGGCAATAGCCGCTGCCGAAGACAAACCCCAGGAACAGCTTCAGCACGGCATCCCGCCCATCCCGCACATTGAGTAGCCAGTAGAGGGCCCAAATAGCGGCGCTGCCCACCGCCAGCCCCACTCCCCAGGGATCCTCCACCTGCAGCGTGCCCCAGGATCCGCCTGTAGCCACCAGCACCACCCCCACTAGGCTCGTCCCCAAGGCCAGCAGCAGCCGCCCGCGCAGGCGCTCCCCCAACAGCGGCACCGCCAAGAGAGCCAGCAGCAGCGGCCAGGTGTAATTTAAAGCCAGCGCCGCCTGGGCCGAGAGGCGATCATAGGCTTGGAAGAGCACCCCGTAGTAGCCAAACGGGTTGAGCAGCCCCTGCAGCGCCGACAGGCCAATCTGGGATCCCTTCTGTTGGGCAATAAGAGGCGCCCGCCCTGTTACCACCAGAACCATCCCCAAGATCAGGCAGGAGCTACACGCCGAAAAAATCAGCAAGACCGTCGGCGAGAGGTGCTGCAACCCCAACTTAAAGGCACTGGCCGCCGTGGCCCAGCCCAAGATAGCTGCCGCCAGGTAGGCGTAGGCCCGCCAGGGATCCCTGCCCATCAAAAGCTGTCCAGATCCCTGGCTTCTGCCTTTGGCCTTGCTCCGCTGGGAAGGCCCAGCCGTGGCGCCACTACCCAGACATAGAGCAGGTAGCCCAGCCCTGCCACCACCGCCCACCGGAAGACCGTGGCGAACACCCGGAAGACTAGCCCCACCAGCAGAATACAGCCCAAAATGGCCAAAACCGTCAGCAGTGGGCGCCACCACGTCCAAGCGACGTTTTTCCTCTGCGGCGAAGTCGATGCTCCCAGATCCCCAAAGGCCGCGGCCGCCTGCTCCAGCTCGCTCTCCAGCTGCTTTAGCCGTTTCTGTTCTGAGGAAGCAAGATCCGACATAGGGAGCAGTCTCCAGGATACAGGGCCATCTCCATCTTACGGGCTCTTCCCCAACACAAGACAGGCTAGGCCCGCGCCGACAGGATCTCTTGGGCCATGGCGCGGAACGGATCCAAAGCCGGGCCAGGGCGGCGGTTGGGACGTGGCGGCGGGATCTCGTTGGGCACAAATGGCTTCTCGACCACTACCTTGGGCTTGGCAGGCGTAGCCTTAGCAGGGGTTGCCGACTGGGTTGGAGCGGATTGGGTAGGTGCCGGGCGGAAAGGCCCGGTAATAAAGTCCACCAAGCCGCCGAAGAGAATGCCAAAGAAGGAAAATAGGCCGCCAAACAGCTTTTTGAGAATGCCCATAGCCAATTGCGAAAAGCAACTTAGCACCCATTATTGTGAGCAACAGGCCCCTTGGCTATGGGTAAATATGCTCAGGAGGGATCCCCCACCTCGCCCCCTGCAGCGTCAAAGCGCCGCAGCGGTAGGGCCAACTCCAGCTCCTGCAGCTCCAGGGGTTCCAAGAGAGGCCGGCTGCGCCCCAGCTCAAAGCCATCGGCTGCCGCCGGGTTCACCGCGTAGCCCATATCCGCCATTGCTCCCACCGTAAGGATGCTCAAAGGATTGGGCCCGCCCCGGTCGAGGCGGCTGGTCATCAGCTCGCGGCCCAAGACGCTCTCCCGCCAGTGGGAATCGCGGGATCCCTCCCCAAACTGGTTCTCCAAAGGAACAGAGGGGGCATTGCCTCCTAGCGTGGTGAAAGCCTCAACTGCCCGCGGGCCGATAAAGCGGGGGTCATAGCCCGGTGGCGTCGGCTGCTCCGGCCCCACCAAGCCCAGCGTCAGCCCCTTGGGATTCCAGACGCTGGGCAAAAAGCCAAGGGCATGGCCCAGCTCGTGCAGGGCGGTGATGGGCAGATCCCCCCGCTCTTCCAAAGCCGAGAGGTTTTGGCTGTTGAACACAACCACAGAGTAGAAAGGCAGGCCATTGGAGGCCCGCACAAAACAGGGAGCTGCTCCCCCCAAAATCCGCTCGTTGCCCAGGTCTCTTGCCCGCACCTCCACTAGCAGATCGTCGATGGGAAAATTGAGCGCTGTGCTGGGAAACCCTGCGGCACACTCGCCGGCTTGGATATTGGTGGGCCCCAGATCCGGCTGATCCCCGACAATGATCTCCTGCCACCTCAAGGCTGCGCTGCGGACAATGGCTTGCTGCCTGGGAGTGAGGCTGTTGTCGGGAAAGCGAACGTCAAGGGTGAACTGGGAAACAGGGGTAGCCAGCGGCGAAGGCACAGCTGGAGGAGAAGGGGGAAAGACGCCTACGGAAGAGAACCCCCCCTTGCCCCCGCAGGCCTTGAGCAGCAGGAGCAGCAGCACAGCCATGAGGGATCCCAGCAGGCGCCGGCTCCCAAGTTTCACCCTCTCCTCCAACCCAAAGGCTCTATAACTAGACCATGACTGGCTGCTTTTCAAAAGCCTCTAAAACGCTACCATTGGCTGCAGCGCTAGGGATCCTCGGTGTACATCAGCGTCATCATTCCCACCTACAACCGCCTTCCCATCCTGCAGCAGTGTTTGCGGGCCTTGGCCCAACAGCAGCCTGGCCCCTACGACGGCTACGAGGTGGTGGTAGTGGATGACGGCTCCACCGATGGGACGGTGGAATGGCTGCGGAGCCAGCCCCCGGGCTTGCCGCCGCTGAAACTCTTGTGCCAAGAGCACCGTGGCCCTGCCGCCGCTCGCAACCTGGGGTTTCGCCATGCCCAGGGATCTATCATTGTCTTTATCGACAGTGACCTTGTGGTGGTGGATCACTTCCTGGCCGCCCATGCCCGGATGCTGCGGCAGCACGGCGTAACGGGCGATCCCAAGGCCCCGCAGGAGGCCAAAGTCTTTACCTACGGGCGGGTAATTAACACCTGCAACTTCCAGGATCCTCGCTCCGAGCCTTTCAAGCCCACTGACTTTTCCGCCGCTTTTTTTGCCACCGGCAATGTGGCTATCGCCCGCCACTGGCTGGAGCAGGCTTGTGAAACCCCCGCCGGCCCCTTTGACGAGCGGTTCCACCTCTACGGCTGGGAAGACCTGGAGCTGGGGGTACGCCTCAAGCGCCTGGGCTTGCGCTTGGTCAGGTGCCCCCAGGCCACCGGCTACCACTGGCACCCCCCCTTTGAGCTGCAGCAACTCCCGGCCCTCATTGAGCGGGAACGACAGCGGGGCCGCATGGGGATCCTTTTCTACCAAAAGCACCCCACCTGGGCGGTGCGGTTCATGATCCAGCTAACACCCCTGCACCAAATCCTCTGGGGCTTGCTGTCGCTAGGGGGCTGGTTGAACGAAAAGCGACTAGAACCCCTGCTGCGCTGGCTAATCCAGCGGGGGCGTTCTCAACTGGCCCTGGAGCTGTGTCGGGTTTTCTTCCTCAACTGGTACAACGTGCAGGCAGTTTATGCGGCCTACAGGCAGATAAAGCTGCGAAACAGCGGCACCCACTTTGCCTGAGCTACCAAGAGCGTCGGATAGGCCAGCTGGCCATAGTCCTTGCCCCCCCTCAAAGGCTGGCCGGGATCTGGGTCAGTAGGGCCAAGAGGCTCCCACACTGCGCCCGCCCCTTTGGCAATAGCCCACACTGCCGCCACATCCCAGATCTTCGGCGAGCGCTCCACCGCGCCCAGAAGGCTGCCGCTAGCCACCGAGAGCAAGTTGTAGGCAGTACCCCCTAGCATGCGCGCCTTGCAGGGAAATTGCGGGCTAATCCAATGGCCGCTGCGGGAGCAAAAATTAAACAGTTGGTTGGGGCCGGGTGGAGCAAGGCTGGGGCGGATGGGTTGAGGACAAGCAGGATCCCGGTCGTGGCGGGCTAGGAAAGCCCCGGCTGCGGCATCCCCGGGAAACTGGGGCCAGTAGCCGTAAAAAGTCTGACGGATAGGCGGCAAATGGACACAGCCAAACACGGGCAGGCCCCAGTGCAACAACGCCAGCGAGCTACCCCAGATGGGGATCCCGTGGGCAAAATTGGTGGTGCCATCTAGGGGATCCACCACCCAGCACCACTCTTTCTCGGGGAAGATGTGGTTTGACTCCTCGCTCAAGTAGCCGTGATCTGGGTAGGCGGCGGCAATTGCCTCCTGAAAGGTTTGATCAGCCCAGTGGTCGGAAGCGGTCACTAAGCTGCCGTCTGCCTTTTCCCTGGAGCACACCTGGCCAAAGTCGGCCAAGAGCTGAGTTCCCACCCGTGCGGTTAGCTGGAGGGCAAACTCAGTTACCTCGCGCCAAAAGGGGGAGAAAGAAGGATCCATGCTCCAATCCTAGCGCCAGCCTAAGTCCAAGACCAGCGCCCAGCCGACTAGAATCGCTGATGAGTCGGCTGCAGCTGGCCTTCCTCCTCCATGAACCAGCAACTGATTGGACAACTCATCGGCAACCGCTACCGGCTACTCCGACACCTCAGCGAAGGGGGGTATGGCCATGTGTTCGAGGCAGTGGATACCCAGCTTGGCAACGAAGTGGTGGCTGTCAAGTTGCTGCGCCCGCCACCGCCGGGCATGGCGCCGGAGTACTACCAACACCTGCAGCAGCGCTTCCTGGCCGAGGCGAGGGTAAGCGCTCTCTTGGGGGAGCACCCCAACATTGTGCAGGTGCGCTCCTACGGCCTGTACCAAAACCAGCCCTACCTGGTGATGGAGTACCTCAACGCCAAACCCTACACTGGCCAGGGCTTGGACCAGGTGCTGGCGCAAGAGGGCCCTTTACCTCCTGAGCGAGTGGTGAACTTGGCTTTGCAAATTTGTTCAGCCTTGCACCATGCCCACAACTTCCACATGGATCTGGGCAAACACTCCATCTGCGGCGTGATCCACCGTGACATCAAGCCTAGCAACATCTTCGTGCAAAAAGGGCCCGATGGCAAAGAGCGGGTCAAGCTCCTGGACTTTGGCATTTCCAAGCTCCTGGGGGAGTCCTCCCGCGGCCTAACCCAAACAGGGTATTTTCTGGGCACGATGGCCTATGCCTCCCCAGAGCAAATGCGAGGGGAAAAACTGGATGCTCGCTCCGACATCTACTCCTTGGGGGTGGTGCTGTACGAGTTACTCACTGGCAAGCTTCCCTTCGAGCCCGCTACCGATACCTTGCAGGGCTGGTACCACGTCCACAACTTTCAACCGCCCCGTCCCCTTCGCGACCACCCGCTACCCTACCCTCTCCCCGAGGCGCTGGAAAAGGTGGTGCTCCGCTGCTTGGAGAAAGACCCTGCCCTTCGCCCGGCCACCGTGGAAGAGCTGGCCCAAGAGCTCCAGGCCGTCTACGGGAACAAGAGCCCGTCTCCCCAACAGGCTACTTCTAGCCTAGAGGCGGAGGAGGAAAAGCTGCGGCAAGCCGTGCGTTGGATTGAGGCAGGCGAGTACAAGAAGGCTGTCCACCTTCTCAACGACCTCATCCAGGGGGCTCCCAACGAAGCCCGCTACTATCTCTACCGCGGCCTGGCTCACCAGCGGCAGGGCCATTGGGGTCTTGCCCAGATGGACTATCAGGGGGTGCTGCGGCTGGAACCGGGCAATCCTGCGGCAGAACAGGGGCTACGCGAGGTCGAGCAACAGCTTGCTCAGGAACAGGCTAGTTTTCCCCCCAAACCTCCCCTGCCTCCTGCAGCTTCACCTCAGCTGGGCAAAGGGCTGGCCTTGGCTTGGCTGTTGGCCAATGGGGCAGCGGCTGGCAGCGGCTACCTAGGGTTGGCGGCTTTGGCCCCGCTGCTGGTTACTTTGGGATCCCTCCAAGGGGTGGTGGTTGGAGCCGGCCTCGGCCTAATCCTGGGACTGCTGCAGTGGGCAGTGTTGCGGCGACGAGTCTCCTGGCAGTGGGTGCTAGCGACGCTGCTGGCCACAGCTCTCGGTTGGCTGGCGGCGGATCTCCTCCCTCTGCAGGGGGGGAGGGCAATCCCCGTCTTTGATCCAAGCGATCCCTGGCTCCAAAGGGCCCTGCTAGCGATGGCCAATCCCTGGCGCGGCTTGTTGGTAGGTCTTGGCGTGGGTGGGCTGCAAGGGATCCTGCTGACTCGGCAGGGGAAAGTGGACTGGGCCTGGCTCTTGGCAGCAGGGGCAGAAGGGGGAGGAGCGGCTCTGCTTATGGGCCTGCTGTTGGCAAGCTCGGCTTGGAACTCCTGGGGGATGCTCCTTGCGGGTCTGCTGACCTCTACTCGCCCCCTTAGCGCCCTCGTGCTTTATTGGCAAGCGGATCGAGTGGGAAAGTAGGAAGAGAGTGCCAGTGCGCCTAACGACACGAGCCACCTACAGCATCAGAGCTTTGCTGGATCTGGCGATGCTGAGCAAGGGCCAGAGGGCGTCGGTGCGGGCTATTGCCGAGCGCCAGGGGATCCCGGCCCCCTACTTGGAAAAGCTGCTCATTGAGCTACGCCAAGCCGGTTTGGTTTGCTCCCAGCGAGGGGCCCAAGGGGGCTATCGGCTGGCACGGCCGCCGCGGCGAATCCCCATTAGCGCCATCTTGGCGGCGGTGGGAGAGTCTTGGGATCCCTCAAGAGCCCCTCAAGAAAGGGCCAGCGCGGCAGTAGACTGGGTAACAGTGGCCCTCTGGGAGCGGATTGCCCAGCGGGTGCAGCAAGTGTTGGAGGAAACCACGCTCGAAGATTTGTATTTTGATGCCCGCAGTTGGCAGGCAGCCCAAAACCAGGAGGGAAAGTTTGTCGTCTAAGTGGCAGCAGGATGGAAGCCTGGCTGTTTTTCCCTGCTCAGCCAACTGCTCCTCTGGTGCTAGTGGCAGCTTTGGCCCTGGACTATCTGCTGGCGGATCCCTGGGGGTGGCCTCACCCCGTGCGGGTAATGGGGGCTGTTATTGCCTGGGGCCAAGGCTGCATTCTCCAGCACTGTTCAACTCCCCTAGCCCAGCGCTGGGGCGGGGCAATTCTTACCGTGGCGCTGCTGGCGGGCTCCTACGCAGCGGGCTGGGGTCTCATTGCCATTGCCCACACTCTCCACCCCTGGGCAGGGATCCTAATGCAGGCCATCCTGATGGCCAGTTGCTTGGGGGGGCGCAGCCTGCGCTTTGCTGCCTTGGAAGTGTTGGATCTCTTGGAAAAAGGGGATCTGGTGCAGGCCCGCCAACGCCTTAGCCGCTATGTAGGTCGGGATACAGAGCACCTGACGGAGCCAGAGATTCTGCGGGCGGTGATCGAGACAGTGGCGGAAAATACCCCCGATGGGGCGACGGCCCCCTTGTTCTATGCCTTTCTGGGGGGAGCACCCTTGGCGTTGGCTTACAAGGCCAGTAGCACGCTGGACTCAATGGTGGGCTATCGCCATGCCCCCTTTACCTACCTGGGCACGGTGCCGGCCCGCTGCGAGGACGTGTTAACCTGGCTGCCCTGCCGGCTAACGGTACTGACGCTGGCGCTGCTGAGCGGGGATCCCTGGAGGTTTTGGCAGCGCTGTCGCCGCGACGGGCAGGCAGATCCCAGCCCCAATTCAGGGTGGAGCGAGGCAGCCTTTGCCTGGCGGCTGCAGATTCAGTTGGGAGGAACCAATCGCTACCGCGGCATTCCCAAGGTTAAGCCAAAGGTGGGGATCCCAGCTCGCCCTTTGAGCCGCCAGGTAGTGCAGGAGAGCCTGCAGCTACTGCGGCAGGTTCTGGGAGTGTGGAGTGGCTTAATGGTGGGTCTGGCCCTTCTCTGCCGGTTTTGAGGTTGCCAGCAGGTGGCGGCAAGGGGTAGTGTTCCCGCAGCCAGGCTTCTGCCTCAATAGGAGTGGTGAGCTCGCCATTGAGGGTAAGGTAGCGTAGGCAATCCAAAATCTCTTGAAACAGGGGGCCCGGCTTATAGCCCAGCCGGCGCAAATCGTGGCCGTTGAGGGGCGGCTTCACCCAGTGCCACTCCTGCAGGTAGCGCCAGATCAGCCGCCGCGCTGGCTTGTCGGCAAGCCCCGCCAACAGGATCACCTCCGGGATACGCAGCCGCTGCAGCAGCTGCACCACCTGGGCTGGGGAGAGGGATCCGCTTGCCAGTTGCGCTAGCAAGGCTTGGTAGGAGGGGAAATGGCTGAGGCGTTCGATGCCCGCTTGGGTGAGGTGGAGCTGGCTTGCCACCTGGGGCGCTTGGGGCAGCGCCAGAAGTAGAGCTTCCAGGCGCAGTTGCCAGATCTCCTGGGATCCCAACTCGGGGTAGCGGCGGCGGAAGTGATAGGCCCAGCGGCCAACCCGCTGCAGCCGCTGGCACAGGGAAGGCTCCCAGGTTAGATCGGGGTGAATGCAGCGCAGGGCTCCCCACGCCGAGAGCCGCTCAAAGGCCATGGGCCAGTCTTGGGAGCGGAGGATGTAGGCCAGCTCCTGCTTGAGGCGCTCCCCGCCAACGGCATCGTGGAGGCCGCTGGCTACAGCAGCGCGGATCCACTCCTCGGTGGTCGGATCCAGCGTAAAGCCCAGGTGCACAGCAAAGCGCACCGCCCGGTAGATGCGGGTGGGATCCTCAATGAAGCTGTTGGGGTGGAGAGCGCGGATGATCCCCTGCTGCAGATCAGCTTGCCCGCCGAAAAAATCCAGCAACTGACCCCGCTGGGGGCCGTTGAGGCGCAGGGCCAGGGCATTGATGGAAAAATCCCGCCGGTAGAGATCTTGCTGGATGGATCCCATGGCCACCTCAGGGGGCGAAGCCGGGTAGGGGTAAAACTCCGTGCGGGCACTGGCAATATCGACACAAAAGCCCCCTGGCCAGATCAGGGCTGCTGTTTGGAACTTGCCGTGGATCTCCAACCGCGCCTCGGGGAAGTGCTGCTTGAGGGCCTTCCCCAGGATCAACCCCCAGCCCGGCGGATCCGTACCATCGGCGGCCAAGGGGTAAGGCCCGTCCACCACCAAGTCCAGATCTAGCCGCTCCAGGCGAGAGGGAGGCTGCCGTCCCCACTGGTGCAGCAGTAGATCCCGCACCGCTCCCCCCACCAGATACAGCCGCAGACCCTTTTCGTCGGCAAGGCGGGCAGCTTCCTCTAGCAGCTGGCGGTGCCGCGGCGAGAGAGCAGCAAAGGTGAGATCCAGAGGACAGGAGAAGGCAGGAACAGCTAGGCGAGGCGAGAGGGCCGGCAACTGGTGCAGGTGCCGCAACACGTCGGTGCGGGTAACAATGCCCACCAATTGGCCATCCTGAAGCACTGGCAGACGGCCAATGTCCCACTGCACCATCAGCCGCTGGATCTCCGCCAGCGGAGTGTCAGGGGAGAGGGTCTTGACATCCGTGGTCATGTAGCCCTTGACGGGGGCATGGCCAAAGCCGTGGTGCAGGGCAATGTCAATGTCCCGCCGTGAGATCACCCCCACCAGGCGGCCCTGGGCGTCCACCACCACCAGGCCAGAGTGGCCATAGCGCAGCAGCACCCGCTGCGCCTCCTGAATGGTAACCTCGGGCCGAATGGTGCGCACCGGGGAGGACATCAAATCCTTAGCCGTCACCGGCGGCGGGATCTGCTCTTTAACTGCCTGGCTCAGGTCGGCCAGCACCTGGGCTGGGTCGGGCAAGGGCTGGTCTGGGGAGGCTTTTAGGGTAGCTGCTGCCGCGCAGTCGTGGCCTCCGCCGCCGTAGCGGGCCATCACCTGACCCAGTTGGGCAAACTCCTGCCGCGCCCGCCCAATGAGGCTGAGCCGCTCCCCCTGCCGCGCCACCAAGAGCAGCACATCCACCCCTGTCAGCTCCATCAGCCGCATCACCAGGCCGGCCAAGCCGGGCACAAACTCCGGCAGCTCTAGGAGCCATGTTCCCAGGCGGTACTCCCCCACCTCCTCCACCTGCATCTGGGCCAACCCCTGACTCAGCAGCTCCTGCATCAAGGGGGTAAGGCCATCCCCCAAGAAGCGCCGCAACAACCCCAGGTTTACCCCCTGCTGCAACAGCCAGGTGAGGGCCGCAGCGTCGCGGGCCGTGGTTTCCGGGAAGGTCAGGGATCCCGTGTCCATGTGGATGCCCAAAGCCAGGGCCAGCCGCTCAAAGGGGCTGAGGCGGATCCCAGCCGCCTGTAGCCGCTCCACTAGGAGGGTACAGGTGGATCCCACGGCCTCAATGTGAGCGCTAACTTGCTGCTGGGGCCACAGGCGCTCGGGCGGGGTTGGCGGATCCCCGACATGGTGGTCAAAGATCTCGATCTGCGTCCCGGGTGCGCTCAACCATGCAGCGGCCTTGCCCAGGCGATCCGGATCGTGGCAATCTACCAGGATCCAGCGCTGCACCTGGCGGGGATCCACCGAGCGCAGCTCGATGAGGGGAAACTCGTCCCGGTAGAGGGCCAAGAACTCCTGCACCCCTGGCAGGGATCCGCCGGTCAAGGCAATACGAGCACCCGGATAGAGCCGAGCTGCGCCCACCGCCGCCCCCAGGGTGTCAAAATCTGCCGCTTGATGACACAGGATAAGATTCATGCTACAAGCCCGCCCTCTCCCTCCCTCCTGATCGAAGCCAAGCTCTGGCTATAGGGATCGAGGGAAAGCGCTGCTGCAAGTCCTAGAGCGTGGTTAGTTCCTTTTCTTTCTCTGCCAGCAGCTCGTCAATCTTCTTGACATAGCGGTCGGTCAATTTTTGGATCTCTTCTTGGCGACTCTTGGACTCGTCTTCGGAGATCTCGCCGTTTTTCTCCTGCTTGCGCACCGCGTCAATGGCGTCGCGGCGAATGTTGCGAATAGAAACCCGGCCCTCTTCGGCCAGCTTGGCCACCTGTTTGCTTAGCTCCTTGCGCCGCTCTTCCGTTAGCGGGGGGAGAGTGAGGCGTATCACCTTGCCGTCGTTGCTGGGCGTCAGGCCCAGGTCAGAGGCAAGGATGGCCCGCTCAATTGCCGCCAGGGTCGAGGGATCAAAAGGCTGGATCAAGAGAGTGCTGGCATCTGGAGTGGTAATGCTGGCTAGCGCCTTCAGGGGAGTGGGAACGCCGTAGTACTCTACTTGAACGCGATCCAGCAGGCTGGCATTGGCCCGCCCGGTGCGCACCGTGTTAAAGGAGCGCTGGGTGGCCTGCACTGCTTTGTTCATCAACTCCTCGATCTCAGCTAGCTCCACGGCCCTTTCCTCGCTCTCGAGACGGTTGGCAAAGGCTCAGGCGCTAGTGGCACAAAACCTAGCGCCAGCCTGAGTTTAATTCTATCCCTTTCTAGAGGCCATTCCTTGTCCTGGCAGCCGACTCAATTGCAGTCCCATAGAATGGCCATAACCTCCTTGTCTTGACTCATGTCCGGGATCCCTTCCGCTCTCTCCTCGCTGAGGTTGGGGCTTGAGCAGGTCAACCTCTCGGCTTCGGCTCTATCGCTATTGGACTACTGCCCCCGCTTGTTTTGCTACGTGTACCTAGAGCGGCTTCTCTGGCCTGCAGCCAATGCCTTTGAGCACGAAGCAGAACAACGGCGAGGCCAGCAGTTCCACCGCCTGGTGGAGTGGTACAGCCGCGGGCGGCAGGTGGAGCCGCGCTTGTCTGGTTTGGACGAGACAGTACGCCAGTGGTGGCAGGTGTTCTTGGCCAGTCCTCATGCTCATCCGCAGGGGCGGGTGTTGGCCGAATTGCCCCTCTGGCAGCGCATAGAGGGGTTTAACCTCACTGCCCGCCTGGATCGGCTGGTGATTGCCCCGGGATCCCTGCAGATTGTGGATTGGAAGACGGAGCGGCAGCGCCCCCCCGACGAACAGTTGGCCCAGGACTGGCAGGTGCGCCTCTACCCGCTGCTGCTGTGTGGGGTGGCCGATCAACTGCCCCTGGAAGTCCCCTTCCAGCCGGAGCAGGTGCAACTGACCTTTTGGTATGTGCAACACCCGCAGCAGCCTTTTCAGCTGCGCTACAGCGCCGCCGCCTACAAGCGGGATCTGGCCCACCTCAAAGCCACCCTGGCCCGTCTGCGGCAACTGGGGGCGCAGGACTTTCCCGGGATCCCCTACGGTGAACGCTGTGCCAGTTGTCTGTTTTGCTCCCGCTGCCACGGGCTCATGCCGCAAGGGATCCCTGCCCAGGACCTCACCGATTGGGTCTGGGGGGCCCAGGAGCAAGCAGGGGAAGAAACGCCGGAGGCGGAATGGCTGTAGGGCGCCCGCCTGCCCACCCCCCTGCACCGCAAACCTGCATACTGGGTTAACGTAAGGTGCGGAATTCCCCACGGTCTATACGGTGGGGATGGATAGCACCCTCTGGCTGATTCTGGATGTATTGCTTCACAATTTCTAGGCAGCAAATCATGCCAAAGCCTAGCCCTTCCCAATACACTTTAGTGACCAGTATTTCGTTACAAACACTACGTGCAAGTGAATTCTAAAAACTGCGTCAGCGTCGCTTCTTAGTCTGCCATTCTCGATGCTACACTTGCTGTGGCTTCGACTAAGTCACAAAAGGTGACTGAAACTGTACTGGTAGTCAGGCGGCAGACCTTTCGGCTGTACCCCAACAAAACCCAAGAGCGGGCTTTGTTGTCTGCCCGCCGTTTGCACTGTTACCTCTACAACGCTTGCGTTGCTCACCGACGCTATGAGTACCGGCGCAACCGCCGGACGGTTACTTACCTTGAGCAGCAGAACCTTCTGCCGGAGTTCAAGCAGGCGTGGCCGGAGTTCGCTCAACTCCACTCCCATTCTCTGCAAGCTACGGTCAAGCGGGTAGATTTTGCCTATCAGCGCTTCTTTCAAGGGCTGAGTAAAAGGCCTAAGTTCAAGTCAATCCAGCGGTACTCCGGCTGGACCTATCCCAGCACTTCGGGCTGGAAAGTAGCCAGCAACGGTAAGCACGGCACCGTTACTCTCAGGGACCTGGGCATTACCCTGAGGATGCGTGGTAAAGCCAGTCGCGTTAGCGGGACGGAGTCCTTGGACTGGGGGAAACCTACCACGCTAACTATTGTCTACAAGCCAACTTTACGGCAGTGGTACGCTTCCTTCACTGTAGAGGTGGAAGTACCTCGGCCTAAGTTTGGTTCCCGGTCAGACTTGAAGTATGAGTCCATCGTTGCCTACGATTTGGGCACCGAGACCGCCATAACCCTATATGACGGGAGTGAGTTCTATGAGGTTGCTAATCCTCGGTTTACGCAGAGGAGTGAGGAGAAAATTCGCAAGATCGCCAAACTTAAGCGACGAAAGCGTGCACCCAGGAAGGGGGTGAAGGCTTCTAGGAGATGGAAGAAAATCAACCGACTGGAGGCCAAGCTCAAAGC
>NZ_JANSIP010000008.1:0-117270 GCF_047462175.1 Synechococcus sp. OH30
CAACCGCTCCCCCCACCTCTGTTCTATTTGGGCTTGTTTCGCCCCCACGGGTGCATGGACCCTCCCAAAAAAGTGCCCCCCCCGCCCCCCCCACCCAGCACAGGATTCCCACCAGCTTGGCCACTTTGCCAAACCTAAAGCTTTTCATCCCCGCTCCCCCATCCGCCCGTTTTACCGCAGCAGTTGGGCAATGGAGGCAATGGCTGCCTCCTGAACCAGCTCGTCAGTCTCATGGGCTAGGAGATCATGCAAAGGTTGAAGGGCGCGCGGATCCCCAATCTGACCAAGGGCACGAGCTGCCGCCTCCCGCACTGCCGGCTCCCTATCCGAAAGCTTAGTGAGCAGAGCCGGCACCGCCTCAAGTGCCCGCATCTGCCCCAGGCGGTGAATGGTTTGCACTTGAGCTTCCAGGGGAGTTGCCGCTAGGCTAGGGGGCCCAGCGTAGTATCCAGAAGAAGAACCCTGACCTGTCGAAGCAATGGCCGAGAGAGCCTGCAGCGCCTCCAGAGCACGATACCGCTCTATCCCGTTCAAGTGGGGCAGTTGAGCCAACAGGTTGTCAAAAGCCTGCTGCACTGGATCGGCAGCCACTGCCTGTTCAGCAATGCGGGCAAGACTTTGGTCAGCCCGCAGCTGTTGCCAAGACTGGAACAGGGTTAGGCCGGCAACCACTAAAGCCGCATCGGCCAAAACCGCTAGCAGCGCCAGGCTGCCCCAGATTTTGCTGCGACGGCTGAGCTTGCGCATCTGCTTATCCACGTAGGCAAAAGCCTGGTGCTGCCGCTCCCAAAAGTCAGGGGCTACCTGCAGGGTTTGGGCGCTGAGATCAGGAGACAGAAGGTTTTCTTCGCGAGTCGCCTCCAAGCTTTGCAGCCTCTGGCTCAGGCGAGAAAAGTGTTGTGTCCAGAGCCACGTCAACATTGGATCCCTTCCTCTCTCCGATCCTGCCAGCAAAAGCCTGCCTGAGACCGCGATCCAGGGATCCCTGGTCGCATCCAGGGTCAGGGAAAGTTCGCCGCTTTCCCCCTGGCCACAGGAGAACTTAAGCGCCAGGATAACAAAAGCTTTTGCCCCTCGCCACCCATCTTCGCAAGTTGCAACCTTATTGGTTCAGAGGTGGCAGAATCCTACGTAGCCCGCAAGGAGTGGCAATTCCTTATTTCCCTGCCAAAAGAGCAGCTGGAGGGTCCTGCTTGCCCCCCTGGCCTTTGGGTTATCGTTTGGCCAGGAAATGCAGCCATCAGATCCCTGGCAGCCTCACCAGTTCACCAAGGGAGCCAAGTCCAGGAGTACATGTAACATCCTCCCGCCCTCAGGCCCAGAGTGCGGCCTTCTTGCTGCAACGGGATCTGGCAGTCCCTCTACGCGCAGATACAGGAACTGGACTAGACAGCCGAGACCAACCTACCCTCTCTTGGGGGGGTGTCTGGATCCCGGCCCTGAGGGGCACCCACCCCCAGCAGCTAAGATCTGCCCTTAGCAAGGTGGGGATCCTCCTTCGGGGGGTCTCGAGGAGAGGATTTTTGGCTCCACTCGAGCTGTCGCAGGATCCCGCGCAGTAGGGCCACCTCGGACACAGTCAGGCCGGTGCGGTGAAAGAGGGCGCGCAGCTTGAGCATCTTGCGGCGGGCAGTGTGGGGGTACAGATAGCCAATTTGCAGCAGCAGAGCCTCGAGCTGGCCGAAAAAGCCCTCTAGCAGCTCGAAAGGAGCTGGCTTTGAGAGCCCAGGTCCAGCTGGAAGCACTGGCTCTGGACAAAGGAGGGTACGCAGCTCGTAGCAACAAATGCCTACCGCCTGGGCCAAGTTGAGGGAAGGGTAGGCCGGATCGGTAGGGATCTGGATCTGGCGATGGCAGAGGGCCAGCTCTTCGTTGCTCAAGCCGCGATCTTCGGGGCCGAACACCAAAGCCGCGGGACCAGCGGCGAGGAGATCGGGAAAGGCTTGGCGAGGAGATTGAATTTGCCACTCAGGGGGGTAGGGCTCGCGACGGCCTACTGTCCCGAATACCTGCACACACCCCTGGAGGGCCTCGGCTAGGGTTGGCACCTGCCGGGCTTGGCAGAGTAAGTCGGCGCCGTGCACGGCCATGGTAACTGCTTCGGGATCAAGGGGGTCGCAGTGGGGATCTACCAAGACCCACTGCTGCAGGCCCATGTTCTTCATTACGCGGGCAATGGCGCCGAGGTTGCGCGGTCCTGCTGGCCGCACCAGCACAATCCGCACCTGGGCCAATCGCTCCTGAAGCCGGTGGGAGGGTGTCTGCATTGCTTGGAGCTACGAATCCTCTAAAGTAGAGGAACTAGATCCTGCCACAACTGGGCCTATGGGATCTGTTTACCGCTGCTGGCTATGCCTGCTGTGTCTTCTGCTGCTAGGGTTTTGCTGGGGATCGGCGGGGCTGGCTGCCCAGGAGAGCCCAGAGCCAGCCCAGTGGGTTTCCCTAGCGGAGGCGCAACAGCGCTTGGAAGCCATTGCTGAAGCCATGCACTCAATCCGCCTCTGCAACCGTCCCAATTGCCGCTACCGCGATATCTCCGTCGAGGTGCGGCCCATAGCAGGAGTCGAGCCACCGCAGTACGAAGGCAAGATCGAGGCCACCCTTGACCGTCCCTCTGGCAGCTTGGACAAGGCCCGCTACCGGCTGCAATTGCAGGGCGGACGGTGGCAGTTGCTGGGGGGCGAAGAGGTGTCCGATGTCTCCTCCTTCTTCTTCGAGGGAGATACCTACGAGGTGTTCAGCGCCTACGGCACTCGCAGTCGCAAGGCCAGATTGGCAGATGCCAGCAGTAACCTGCGCGTGGGCTACCGGGAGCTGTACTACCGTGTTTTCGACCAGGGCCAGGAGCGTCTGCGGTAGTTGTGAGGAGCGCCATGAGAAGTCACCAGCGCACCTTGGCCAGCTCTATTTCCCTAGAAGGCATTGGCCTGCACAGTGGCCTGCCGGTTCGCTGTAACCTCCGCCCAGCCCCTGCCAGCAGCGGTCGAGTCTTTGTGCGGGTGGACCAGCCAGGCTCCCCTCCCATCCCTGCCCAGTTGGGATCCCTGGCTCCTGCTGCCCTCTGCACCCGCCTACAGCAGGGATCTGCTCAGGTGCAGACGGTGGAACACCTCCTGGCTGCTCTTTACGTTCTGGGCATCGACAACTGCCGCATTGAGGTAGAAGGACCGGAGCTGCCGATCCTGGATGGCTCCGCGCTCCCCTTTGTGGAGGCGATTGTTCAAGCCGGGATCCTGGCCCAGGAGCAGCCGGCCCTAGTGGGCGTGGTTCAAGAGCCAGTTACCGTCTGGGCAGGGGAGGCTTTTGTTAGCGCTCTGCCCCACCCCGAAGCCCGCTTCACCTATGGCATCGAGTTTGCCAACTCCCCCATCGGCCAACAGTGGCTAAGCTGGCGGGAAGACAGAGCGGATTTTGTCCACTCCATCGCCCCGGCGCGCACTTTTTCCCGCCAACAGGATGCGGAGCTAGCCCGCCACCAGGGGCTGATCCAAGGTGGCAGCCTGGAAAACGCCATTGTCTGTAATGCAACCGAGTGGCTGGGCCCCCTGCGCTACCCCGATGAGCCAGTGCGCCACAAGCTGATAGATTTACTAGGAGATCTCAGCCTGTTGGGCTGCCGCCTGCGGGGGCACATCGTGGCCTACAAGGCGGGCCATTCCCTGCACCACCGTCTGGCCGAGCAGTTGCTAAGAAGTGGATCCCTGCGGATTCAGTCAGACTCAGGACAAGAGCTAGAAAGGGATCCGGTTTGCCACGCCAGGGTGACCTCTCCCCCGCCAGCTTGAGGGGAAACCCAGCTGCTTGCAGAAAGTTGCACTGCCCGCTATCGTGCGACTAGGCTAGCTCGGTGCAGCTTGGATCCTCTCTCCCCTCCAGGCTTTGAGGTTTGTCTTCCGGCTCTGTGGGTCTGCCATGTCCTCCGATGTCTCTCCTCCTCCCCCTCTCTCGGCTGAAGTAGCGGCTCAGTTGGCAGCCGCTCCCCCCGTTTTCACCACGGAGCAGATCCTGGAGATTCTGCCCCACCGCTATCCCTTCTTGCTGGTGGATCGCGTTGTGGAGTATCTCCCGGGGCAGCGGGCAGTGGGCCTTAAAAACGTCACCTTCAATGAGCCTTTTTTCCAGGGACATTTCCCCAATCGCCCCATCATGCCCGGTGTTCTCATCGTTGAGGCCATGGCTCAGGTGGGAGGGATCGTCCTAACCAAGCTGCCGGATGCAGCGGGGCGTCTGGCTCTTTTTGCCGGCATCGATGGGGTTCGCTTTCGCCGCCCTGTCTTACCCGGGGATCAGCTGCTGCTGTCGGCTGATCTACTCACCATCCGGCAAAAACGCATTGGCAAGATGTTCTGCCGGGCCCAGGTGGGGGGGCAATTGGTTACTGAAGGCGAGCTGATGTTTTCCCTAGTGGATTGAGTGAAACCATGCTGCCTGTGCGTCCCCGGGAAACCGTTTCCATGTTGACCCGCGACGGGATCCAACTGGATGCGGATATCTATCGCCCAGAAGGCGGGGGGAGCTACCCGGTTTTGCTCATGCGGCAGCCCTACGGGCGGGCCATTGCCTCGACGGTGGTGTACGCCCATCCGCGCTGGTATGCGGCCCACGGCTACATCGTGGTCATCCAGGATGTGCGGGGACGGGGCACCTCCAAGGGCTCCTTCTACCCTTTTCGCCATGAAGCCGAAGATGGGTTCGACGCGGTCAACTGGGCGGCTACGTTGCCAGGGAGCAACGGTGTGGTGGGCATGTACGGCTTTTCTTACCAGGGCATGACCCAACTCTATGCCGCCTCCAGCCGTCCCAGCGCTTTGAAAACCATCTGCCCGGCGATGTTGCCCTACGATCTCTACGCCGATGCCGCCTACCCGGGGGGAGCCTTTGCCTTCTCCAACAACCTCAGCTGGGCGCTGCAACTGGAAGCTGAGGGAGCCCGCCGGCGGGGAGAGGCCAACGCTTACCAGGCCCTCTTCAAAGCCTCCCGCAACTTGCCCCTCTACGATCCCATCCCCCTCAAGCCGGGCGTGCTGCAGCAATACGCGCCCCAGTCCTACTACTTCGACTGGCTGGAGCACAGCGAGCCCGACGACTACTGGCGCCAGCTCTCCCCCCGACTAGAGGCGGTGGATCTGCCGATGTTGCACATTGGCGGCTGGTTTGACAGCTACCTGAGTGGCAGCCTGCGCCTCTACAAGGAGATGAGTGCCCGCAGCCGCAACCCTCAGTACCTGGTTGTGGGGCCCTGGGCCCACCTGCCGTGGGGGCGCAAGGTAGGAGCGCTGGACTTTGGCCCCGAGGCCGTCAGCCCCATCGATCGGCTGCAGGTGCGCTGGTTTGACCAGTTCCTCAAAGGCAAGGACACCGGGATCCTCCAGGAGCTGCCGGTGCGCCTATTCGAGATGGGAGCCAACCGCTGGCGCAGCTTTGCAGCCTGGCCCAACCCAGAGCCAAAAGCTTTTTACCTGCACAGCACTGGCCTGGCTGCCCTTTCTGAGTTCGAGGGATCCCTCCGCCCGGAACCCCCACTGAGGCAACAGTCGGATACTTTTGTTCACGATCCCTGGCGACCGGTGCCAGCCCTGGGGGGTCACCTGGTTTATCCTGCCGGGCCGCAAGAGCGCTCTGCCCTCGACTGCCGCACCGATGTTCTCACTTACACCACTCCCCCTCTGGAAACCGACCTCCTCCTGGCGGGGGATATCACGGCAGAGCTCTACGTCGAAGCCGACAGCCCCAGCTTTGATCTCTGTGCCGTGCTCTCCGTGGTCAGGCCGGACGGCCAGGTGTACAACTTTTCCCAGGGCTACCGCCGTCTGCGGGATCCCCAGCCCGAGGCTCCCATTTCAATCCCCTGTCAGCCCACCTGCATCCGCATTCCCCGCGGCCACGCCCTGCGCCTTAGCCTCAGCGCAGCCTGTTTCCCCGCCTACCCTGTTAACCCAGGCACAGGCCTACGGGAGGAGCGGCAGAGTGAAGCCCGCATTCTCACCCTTACTCTTCACAGCGGCGGCAACACACCTTCGCGGTTGAGCCTGCCTATTCTTGAGGAAAGCTAAAGCCTTCTAATACTACTGCAATCTCTGCTTACAAACAAACGCTAGGATGGGAACAGGTGGGGCAAGGGAGCGCCATGTTGCAAGACCCAAAGCTAATCCGGCACTATCAAGCTCTAACCGACGCGCTGGTGGACAGTTGGCATCGCGGCTATCAGCGCGCTGATGAGCTACGGCTGTTGGTGGACGGTTACCTGCTGGCCTTGCGAACTGGCAAACAATTGGAGCCCTTTGAGATCTACCGCCTTGAGGATGAGGTCAACCGCTTCCTCTACGATCCGTCCAACTTCAGGGAGCCGGAACGGGAGCTGGAGAAGGAGCCAATGCACGGCTAGGGACTGGCTTTGAGAAGGAGGAGGGATCAAGCAGCGGTAGGCGGCTAGTAGGCTATTCCAGTCCTATGGCAGTTTGGGATACCCTGGCAACCTCCCGGCGCCCGGCCCTGCTGGGATCTGGCCTAGGCTTGGGAATAGCCCTGACCCTCTGGTACGGGGTGTTTGGCTACCACGTACTGCAGATGGGTATCTGGCTGCTGAGCATCCTACTGGTGGGGCTGTATGTAGCCCAGTTTCCCCCGGCTCGGCCCCCCTGGGATCCGACGCGGCTGCGCTGGCGTCAGGAGTTGCTACACCTGGGGCTGCTGGCGCTGGTTTTTGCCCCCATCTACCTCTACGACCTGGCCAACATCCCTTTTCAAATCAACACCGACGAGATTGTCATCACCTCCATGGCGCGGCGGGCCTCAGGGGTGCGCTACCCCGATATCTTTGGGCTGATGCCGGAGTGTTTCTATTTCCCCCGCTTCCTGTTCAGCCTCTTTGGCGGCCTGACGCGGCTGATGGGGGGAGTCACGCTGGTGAATGTGCGCACCGTGCATGCCGCCTTCGGGGTGATCACCACCCTGGTGGCCTACGGGTTTTTTCGGTCGTTCTGGAACCCCCGGCTGGCCTTGGCAGGAGCGGCCCTCCTGGGATCCAACCACGCCTTGTTAGGCATCAGCCGCATGGCGATGCGGGAGAATCTGATTGTGCTGGTGGAGTGTGCAGCGCTAGCCTTGCTCTTAAAGGGCGTGCGGGAAAAAAACCCCCTGCTTTTGTATTTGGGGGGAGGGGCGGCGGGTTTCTCCCTCTACGGCTATCTGCCGGGGCGGGTGGTGATCCTGCTGGGGTTGCTGTTTGGCGGCCTCTACCTGCTCCTGGGCCGGGAGGAGCTGCAAGGAGGGGATAAGCAGGTTAACCCCTTCTGGACTTTGGCCAAGCTAACCGTGCCGGCGGCGCTGGGGTTTTTCCTGGTGGCTGCGCCCATTCTGGTGGCCACTGCCACTGCTCCCCCAGAAAGCGCCGAGTATGCCCGCCAGCAATTTCTCTTTTTCCCGGAAGGGCGGGCGCTGCAGCAGATGTGGGTCAATGCGGCTACGCCGGCAGAGGCGGTGTGGCGCAACCTCCGCAACGGCCTAAGCATGTTCAACGATCCCAGCCAGCACGACCGGGGCTACATCTACCCTAACTACGGCCATGCCTTTGTGGATCCGCTGACGGGGGTTTTGATCTGGCTGGGGCTGGGATCCGGACTCTACCGCCTCCTTAGAGGGCGCAGCCAGCCCCACGACTGGCTTTGTATGGGCAGTTTCCTGTTTCTTTACCTGCTCTTTAGCTTGGCCATCACCAAAGCCCCCAACTACACCCGCCTGCTGGTAATCCTGCCCTTTGTAGCCTACCTAACTCTGGAAGGGATCCAGGCACTGGCCGGTCTCCTGGAGCGTTGGGGATCCCCAAGGAGGAAGTGGCTGCCGGCAGTGGCGATGGCGGGGGCGATGCTGTTGATTGGCGGATGGAACTTGGCGATCTTTGGCGACTTTGTCCGCAAAGGCTGGACCCAGGGCAATGATGTGGGAGCCACCGGGCGCTACGTGGCAGCTCGACAAGGGGATCCCGACTACCGCTTCTACTTGGCTGCCAGCGCCGCCTACCCCTATTTCAGTTGGGGAGAGCCCATCTATTGGCAGAGTTGGATCCAGTTTTTTGCCGGCTCGGGACAGGAGGTGCAGGTCTTTTCCCCCGAGACGTTGCCCACCCAAGATCTACAGCCGCCATTTACCCTGTTCCTAAACGAGGAGGTATGGAATCAGCAAGGGGCAGCGCTGCAGCGGCGCTTTCCCCGGGGACAGTTGCATCGGATCCCGGCTGAGCGGGGGCTGTGGGCATTTGAGGTGGCCGCTCCTTTGCCTGGGCTTTGAGCCAGCTATAGCCATTGTCGTTGCCTTCTTGTGCCACCCTCGGGGATTGGGGAGAGGGGTTGCTCTACATCCATCCCGGCAGGCTGACCCGCAGGGCCCTCGAAAATAGTGCTCGGCGTGGCGGCGCAACTGCTTCACCTCTTGATCGGGATCCCAACGGCGGTAGCGAGCGGGTGACCCTGCTGCCTGCCCCGATCCCCTAGAACGGCTGCTGTTCTCGGCCCGCTCCACGTTGAGCCAGGAGAGGGAATTAGCCACGCGACTCAAGATGGTGTTGCCTCCTCTCTTGTCCTCAACCCCAACCGACGGAGCAGCCGCCGCAGCTCCACCAGCAGCACTCCTGCCACGCCGGTCAAGATCCAGCCCAGCCAGTCCGCCGCCGTGCCCAGGTAGCGCACCTCCACGCGATGCTCCCCCGGCGGGATGCGCACCTGCAACAGGCCCGTCTCGTTGTGTTCAGCCGCTCTGAACCGTCCATCGATTTGTACCCTCCAGGCGGGGTAGTAAAACGTGCGCAAGACTACGGATTGCTCTTGGGAGGTGGGGTTAAGCGCCCGAAAGCGACGGTAGCCGTAGCGCCACTCTTCCACCTGGAGCCGCGCCGCCGGATCTTCCACCCTGCCTTGCCACTGCAGCAGCGGATCCACCTGCGGCGGCGGCATAGGCAACGTCGCCTGGCGGGGCCGGTATTCCAGTGCATCCACCAGTGCCAGCCCATCGGGAAAGCGCCAGTGCAGGTGCAAGAAAGCAATGCCCGGTCGCTCCTGGGGCTCGTTGGGGAACTGCTTGGCTGCAGCGAGTTCTTGAAAAGTTTGGACAAGCGGCGGATCAAAGCCGGCTTTGGACACCAGTTGCAAGCCCTGCCAGGTTTGGACTGCCATGGCCAGGCCGAGCCCCACCAGCAAAGGGAGCCGCAGGCGCTTGTGCCCCCACCCCCAGCTAGCTAAAGATCCCACTAGCCAAGGCACGGTTACCGCCGTTACCGCCATCCAGCGCCAGGAGAACTGAATCCGCCGCAGGGGCAAAACCCACTCGTAGAGCCAAGCCAGCAGATCCGTCATCATCAGCAGCGCCACCAGGCTAGCCCCCAAGCTGTAGAGCAGGGTGGCTCTGGCAAGAGATTCGGCAGCGCCACTTTCCTGGGATGGGAAACTCCTCCCCGACCGGCGGGCTAGCCACTCCAGAAAAACCAGGATCCCAACCCCCCCTAGAACCGCCGCCATCCAAACCCAGTACCCCACCAGGTTGCTCTCAAACCAGTGCTCTGTCCAGCGCGGCTGCAGCTGCATGAGCCCGCTCACCATCAGGCGATGGCGGGGTGTATACTCGTCGGCAAAGTTGACAAAATCCACCTGGACGTGCCGCTGATCCCAAAAGGCTGGCAGCAGATAAAACGCCGTCCACCCTAGCCCCAGCCCAAACCCCAGGTAGCAGCGCCCCACCCTGGGCCAGAAGGGATCCCTTCCCCCCACCACCCAAGGCAGAGGTAGCCAAATCAGGGTAAACACCAGCAAGGTGGGCAGGTGGGACAGCGCCAGCAGGCCATAGCTCAGGGCCAAAGCCGCAACCGGCCAAAGGGCCTGCAACTGGCAGATTGTCTGCAGCGAGGCCCAGAAAATCCAGGGGGAGAGGGCAATGGCCCACACTTCCCCTATGGCTCCCCTTTGGTAGATATCCACCAGCCAGTAGGGGCCGGCCATGCTTAGGAGGGCCAAGACCAACGCCAAAGCCCAAGGAAGTACCTGCCGCAGCAGAAGGTATAGCCCCAGCCCCAAGACCGCCATCGCTAGGCCCATGCTGGCCACCAAAGAGCCGAGCATGTCCAGCCCCAGGGCTCGAAAGGGCAAAGTGGCCACCATACACAGGGGCGGATAGAAGGCAAAGGTGGGGTTGCCGTAGCCGAAGTTGGAATACTCCAGCCAGCGGGGGTAAAGCTGCCCGCCGAAAAATTGGCGCTGATACTGAAAGGCCCAGCTGAGGTTAAAGTGAGTGGAATGGGTGATGGGATAGCCCCGCTGCAGCATCGGCCAGAGCAGGGCCAGCACGCCAGTCAGTAGCACAAGCCCAACCAGCAGTCGCGCTTGTCGCAACGCTTTTCCCCTCTCACCGGGCCAAGCTCTCCCGCTCCAAAGGCCCGCCCCCTCTCCCATACTTGCTTGCGTACCAGGCGAATGTTTTCGATAGCCCCAGGCTGCAGGGCAGTTTCTGCCCTTGCTGCCAGGTGTTGGCCCAACGGACGGCTAATTAATAGCGAAGCCAAGCGTAGGCCGCCTCAGAGAGCACTGGCACCTCCGCATAGTGGCCCCGCAGGTTCTGTACCCAAGCGTAGAGAGTGACAGCAATCACTCCCAGAAGGGCAGTGTTGGCCAGAATGCTGCTCACTTCCACTAGACCCAGGCTGCCAAAGAGCATAGCAAACACCTGCATCAGCACCTGCACCAGAAACAGGGCTATGTTGAGCAGCAGTGCCTGCATGGTGTTGAAGCGAACAAAGTGGGCGATGCGGCTGTTGCGGATTACGAAAAAGAGGAGGGCAAAAAACAACCCCACCCCCAGCCAGCCGGTGGCTAGAGGCAGCAAACGCAGCAGCGGACTAAAAATGGGGATCAAACCTGGCAGAGATTGAAACAAGCCAGAGGGCACAAAGCCGAAGGGGAGAGCCGCTACCAACGGCAAAAGATAGGGAAGGGATCCCCACAGCCGATCCAGGGGGGTGATGTTGCCGCGCCAGGTCATAGTCTTAGCTGCTCATTGAGGTGAAGTTTGCGGGTCGGTGCGCTCCCGGGATCCAACAGCAACACCCAAGCTTTGGGCCCATTGTAGTCGATAGATTTTGGCACCTCAACATGCTCGATCACAAGCCGGTCTCAGCTTTCGAGTGAGCAGAACGGTCAGTGGGCAAGTGTTCAGGATGAGCATCCTCCTTCATCGGGGCTGGTATAATTGCTGGCAATTCCCTCCCCCCTCACCTTTTCGGCTTTGACTATGAAGATCTCCTCCTTTCCTGTTGCCCGCCTTGTGGGAGCTTTCCTCTGGCTAGTTTGGTCTGGGCTCATCGGCTTTCTCAATGACCGCCTGTTACCGGAGCGCTTCCACGTTCGGCCTGAGGCTTTGCCAGAGGGGCTGGCCCAGCTTTGGGGGCGTTATCTGCGCTACCGACAAGCCTCGCGTCCAGGGGCGATCCAGTTTCGCGGCCTGACGGTGGATCCCGGCCAAGGTGGGTACTCGGCTTATTTTGGTGGGTCTGGTCTGCTCCGCTACCGGGGCTGCCCGCTAGAGACGGTTGCCCCAGCTCGGGATCCCTCCGTTGCTGCCCCAGCCATTGCCAAAACGGCTTTTGTGCCCTCCTACCAGAGGCTGCTCAATACACTTCGCTTGAAGTTGAGCCTGGCCGATGTCGATTGCCATGGGGTCGCGCCGGCCTTGCAGAGAGTTTACCGCGGCCAAGCGTTCTAGGCCGGCCTAAGCAGCGGTGGAGGGGGACGGGATCCCCAGGTGGGGGGCAGGAGCCAAGGGAAAGCTGAGAAAGTTCATCCCCCTTTCCCGCTGGGGGACAAGACCCCCTAGAGTGGATAAGGAAGGTCATCGAGCTTGTTATGTCCAAAAGCGGCGTGCTCCTGCTAAACTTGGGGGGGCCAGAGACCCAGGCGGATGTGCAGCCCTTTCTTTACAACCTCTTTGCCGATCCGGAACTAATCCGTCTGCCCTTTCCCTTTCTCCAGGGAGTGTTTGCCTGGGCCATCTCCACGCTGCGGGCGCCCAAATCCCGGCGCAACTACGCGGCTATTGGGGGGGGATCCCCTTTACGGCGCATCACCGCTGCGCAGGCGCAAGAGCTACAGGCACAGCTGGTGGCGGAGGGCTACGATGTGCCGGTGTATGTAGCCATGCGCTACTGGCACCCGCTTATTGAGTCGGTGGTGCAGCAGATCAAGTTAGATGGGATCACCCGCCTGGTGGTGCTGCCCCTGTACCCGCAGTATTCCATCAGCACGACTGGCTCCAGCTTCAAGCTGCTGGATCGCCTCTGGGCTGAGGATCCGGAGCTGGCCCGCATCGAGCGCCGCCAGATCTGCTCTTGGTATGATCAGCCCCAGTATGTCCAGGCCATGGCTAGGGCCATCCGGCAGCAGTTGGATGCGTTTGCAGATCCAGCAAGCGTTCACGTGCTCTTTAGCGCCCACGGCATTCCCGAAAGCTATGTTACCCAGGCCGGGGATCCCTACCAGCAGGAGATGGAGGCCTGTGTCCGGCTCATCTGGCGCGAAGTTGGGCGCCCCAATCGCTACACCCTCTCCTATCAAAGCCGAGTGGGCTCCGTGCGCTGGCTGCAGCCCTACACCGAGACGGTGATCCCGGAACTGGCCGCGCAGGGGGTAAGGCAACTCCTAGTGGTGCCAATTAGCTTCGTGTCGGAGCACATCGAAACCCTCCAGGAAATCGACATCGAGTATCGGGAGCTGGCCCACCAGGCTGGGATCCGCGAGTTTCGCCGCGTGCCAGCGCTGAATGCCGACCCCCTGTTTATTGCTGGCCTGGTGGCGCTGGTGCGGCCCCATTTGCTCCCTCCAACACCTGCGCTTGTGCCGGCGGCGGTGGGCAGCTCGCTACTGGAGTGATCTCTGGGCCAGCAAGGGCTAGATCCCCCAAAGTAATTGCTTGTTTTTGTGCAGCCTAGGGATAATCCTCCGGGAAGTTTCCCCGCTCTACCCAATCGATGAGCAAAGGCCTGCTGACCGAGTGGCTGCTGGACTATTTCTACCAACGGCTGCCCTTTCCCAAAGAGTGGCTGCCCCAGGGGAGCTACTGGGTGGGGGGATCCCTGCGGGATGCCTACCTAGCTTGGCTGCGGGGCCAGCCTAGCGACCCCCAGGGGCCGTTGGATCTGGACTTAATGTGTCCAGCCGATCCCGTGGGGTGGGCGGCGGGGGTGGCACGGCGGCTGAAGGCTGGCTTTGTGGTGCTGGATGCGGAGCGACAGATTGCCCGCATTGTGCTGGGCCAAGGAAGGGCTTCTCCTCCCACGGCGGCGACGGTGGACGTAGCCCTGCAGGTGGGCCCCACGCCAGAGGCGGATCTGCGCCAGCGGGACTTCACCTGCAACGCCCTCGCCCTGGCGCTGCAAGAGGGGCAACTGTTGGATCCTACGGGCGGTCGGGCAGACATTGAGCAAGGGTGCCTGCGTATGGTTCACCCCGACAACCTCAGCGCCGATCCAGTGCGGCTGTTGCGGGCCTATCGCCAGGCAGCTCAGCTGGGGTTTGCGCTGGATCCAGCCACGGCAGAGGCGATTGGCCAGCGGGCTTCCCTCTTGGCCAGGGTGGCAGCAGAGCGGGTACGGACCGAGGTGGTGGCCCTCTTGGAGACCCGCATCCCGGGCCTGGCCCAGCTGCAGGCAGCGGTGGCGGCAGGGTTGCTGGTGGCTTGGCTGCCCCGCCTAACGCCCCAGAGCTGCGGCTTTGCCCAGGCTCAGGCAGTGTGGCAATGGGCTGAGATCTGGCAGCTCCAGTACCCCCGCACGCTGGCGGAGCTGGCCCAGCCTTTGGCGGATCGGCGCAGCGCCCTCTTGGCAACGGTGGTGGCAGCCCTACTGTGGGATCCGGCGGGCACCCCCGCCGAGACAGTGGAAGCGGAGCTGGAACGGCTGCGTTTCAGCCGGGCAGAGATGCGGGCCATTCAAAAACTGCACCAGCTTCTGCCCCAGTTCCAGCCCCTCCTAACCCACTCCCCCCCACCCAGCCAACAGTGGCGGCTCTATCACCAGGCGGGATCCCTCTTTGGCGGCCTGGCCCTCCTGGCAGCCGCCACCGGTAGCAGCCCCCAAAAGATAGAGCCCTGGCTCCAGCGCTACGAAGATCCCCAGGATCCCCTGGCCCATCTGGTGCCCCTCCTGGATGGCCGCGACCTGCTGCACACCTTAGGCGGTCGGCCCGGTCCCTGGGTAGGTCAGTTGTTGCAAGATCTCCAGGAAGCCCAAGCTTCGGGTCAGATCCAAACCCGTGCCGAGGCCCTTTCCTTTGCCCGCCGCTGGCGCGAGAGAAGCTCCCAACCCTAGCCAAAGCGATAGCCAAAGCCGCGCACCGTTACCAAATACTCGGGGTTACTGGGATCCACCTCCAGCTTTTCCCGCAGCCAGCGGATGTGGACATCCACAGTTTTGCTGTCACCCATGAAGTCGGATCCCCAAACCCGCTCTAGAAGCTGTTCCCGCGTCCAAACGCGGCGGGGATTGGACATGAACAGCTCCAACAGGCGAAACTCCTTGGGCGAGAGACTCACCTCCACCCCCCGCACCAACACCCGGCACTCCTGGGTAAACATGCAAATATCCCCGTAGCGGAGCACCGTGGCCTCGCTGGCGTAGGCCTGCTGCCGACGGCGCAACACGGAGCGACAGCGGGCAATGAGCTCCCGCATCCCAAAAGGCTTAGTTAGGTAGTCGTCGGCCCCCAGCTCCAGGCCCATCACCCGGTCGGCCTCGCTGCTTTTGGCTGTCAGCATCAAAATGGGGAGGGTGTTACCCTCCCTACGCAACAGACGGCATAGATCCAAGCCATTCAAACTGGGCAGCATTAGATCGAGGATCATCAAGTCCAGCCGCTCAGCTGTATGCACCAGCTCTAGCGCTTCTCGACCATCCGCTGCTTGCAAAACTCGGTACCCCTGTTCTTCAAGGGCAAGGGCAACCGTTTCTCGGATGGCATCCTCATCCTCCACCACCAGCAGGGTCTCCGGGAGGGGGGAAGCTTCCATAGGGTGGGAAAGGTGACTGGTCATGGAAAGGGTTGCTTGCATGGCAAACTCCGCCTCGCTTGCTCACAGGGAAAAGTCATCAGCAGCCGCTGGCTAGGATATCAAACTTGCCAGGCCGGCCAATAGAGGGAAGAAAAGGTGCCAAATCCCACTTCGAAAGTCCGGTGGAACCGCAAGGGTTCCACCAGCGGTTGGTTTAGGATGATTTAAGATCAGGGCGGAGCTGCCTTTAGGCCACTGGCGCAGCCTGCTTATGTCGGGTTCTCGTTCTGCCCTCTGGGCTACTGGCGGAGCAATTTTACGGCTGCTGCGCTGGCACAAGCCGGCGGGACGCCTGATTTTGATGATCCCCGCCCTCTGGGGAGCCTTTTTAGCCGGAAGGGGAACGCCGCCCTGGCCCCTGGTCGGGATCATCATTCTGGGCAGTTTGGCGGCTAGCGGGGCAGGCTGTGTCATCAACGATCTTTGGGATCGGGACTTGGATCCGTTGGTGGAGCGCACCCGCAGCCGCCCTCTAGCTAGTCGCGAATTGAGTGTTGGCGTCGGCATGGCAATGGCAGTGCTGTGCTTGGCCTGTGCGGGGGGACTGGCGCTGTTTCTCAACCCCATTAGCTTTGCCCTCTGCGTGGCGGCAGTGCCGGTGATTTTGCTCTACCCAGGGGCCAAGCGGGTGTTTCCAGTGCCCCAACTGGTTCTGGCCCTGGCTTGGGGGTTTGCCGTGCTCATCAGTTGGACGGCGGTGAGGGGTCAGGATCCCCGACTACCCCTGTGGGAGGAAGGACTAGGCTGGCTGTGGCTGGCCACAGTGCTGTGGACTCTGGGGTTTGACACGGTCTATGCCCTCTCGGATCGAGAAGACGATGAGCGGGCCGGGATCCACTCCAGTGCCCGTTTCTTTGGCCGACAAACACCGACGGCGGTGGGGCTCTTTTTCCTGGGGACCACCCTTGCCCTCTTGGGGGCAGGGCTCAGCCTACGTTTGCACGGGGTTTACTTCCTCACCCTGGCTGTTGCCGCTGGTCTCTGGGCTCGGCAAACCTGGCAGCTTCACCGGCTTAACCCTTCCCCCCGCCTTTACCCAGCTATCTTTGGCGAAAACGTAGTGCAGGGCTTTATCCTGCTGGCGGGGATGATTGCCGGCTCTCTGCTAGGGGAGCCCTGGACCCCCTAGTTGGGATAGATGCGCAGGCGGCGGTTGGGCTCCTCGCCAAAACTCTGAGCTCGCAGGTGATAGTACTCCACTAACTGATGCTGCAGCTTGCGAATGTGGGCAGAGCGGGGGAGGAGTTCCACCGGCTGCGACTTGGGGATAACAATTTGCTCCACCGCCAGGCGAGCTTCCTCCAGAGCTTCCGCTTCTTCCCCAGAGCTAGCTTGAATAAACAGCTCCAGGTCAGAATCAGCCCCCTCCTCAATATTAAGGATGCGGCGCAGGGCGCTAGCCAGAGCAATCAAGGTATTGGCCTTGACGGTGTGAATGGGAATCTGGCGGGAGTGGGCCAGTTGCTGAATCTTGGAGCGGCTGCGCACCTGGGATCGCAAAGCCAAGACAATGTCGGCCTCATCCAAGTCTTTAGTAACCTGCGCCGGCAGCTGCAGGGTTCGGATGACCTGCTCCAGATGGAAACGGCTAACTCCGTAGGGATAGATCCTTAGAGGTCCCTCCGGATCCTGCTGGAGCTCTGCTTCCTCTTCCTGCTCGGCTTTGGGCTCTGACTGAGGGCTAGGTAGAGGCACCGCTGAGGAGGAGACGGCTTCCTCCCCCTTTACTGAGGACAAGCCAGGCTGCTGCAGACGGGTCGCAACCGGCTCCAAAGGTAAAGGCTCCATGCAGCTAGAGCGGCCCCAGCTGCTTCCCAGGGAGGACAGGGTGCTGTCAGCAGGCGGCCACTGCGGTCGAGAGAGGGCTGGGCGTTCGTTCATGGCGGTGGTACTGCGCACAATCACCACTTGGCCGCGTTCGTCCAGGCTGCGTATTTGGATTGACGCCTCGCGGTTGCGCAAGAGGCGATCCACAGTGGCTGCCACATCTTCGTGGATAACCCAGCGGTGCCGCTCCAGCATTTCCACTGCAATCTCAAAAGTCGGGGGAGCCTTGCGCTCCAAGACACTCTTCTGGCAGCCCCGCCGCCGTGCCTCCTCATCCCCCAGGGTGACGGATTGGATCCCGCCTATGAGGTCCGAGAGGGTGGGGTTTTTGATCAAGTTTTCGATGCGGTTGCCATGGGCAGTAGCCACCAGTTGAACCCCCCGCTCGGCAATGGTGCGGGAGGCCAAAGCCTCCTGCTCAGTGCCAATCTCGTCGATGATTACCACCTCCGGCATGTGGTTTTCCACCGCCTCAATCATCACCTTGTGCTGCAGCTCGGGACTGGCCACCTGCATGCGTCTGGCTCGACCAATCCCTGGGTGGGGCACATCGCCATCCCCAGCAATCTCGTTGGAGGTGTCAATGATAATGACTCGTTTGTGCAGCTCGTCCGCCAAAACGCGGGCAATTTCTCGCAGGGCAGTGGTTTTACCCACCCCTGGTCGGCCCAGCAACAGCATTGAGCGGCCCTGCTCCACCAGATCGCGGATCATGTTGATGACGCCGACCACGCAGCGGCCCACCCGACAGGTCAGGCCGATGATTGTGCCCTGGCGGTTGCGGATGGCGCTAATCCGGTGCAGAGTTGAGGCAATGCCAGCCCGGTTGTCGCTGCTAAACTCTCCCACTTGGCTGATGACCAAATCCAGGTCGGCGCGGCTAACCACTTCTTCGGAGAGGTACTCAGCAAAGCCGGGGAAACGAGCTTCTGGGCGGCGGCCCAAATCCAGAACCACCTCCACCAGCCGATCCAAGTAGGGATGCTGCTGCAGCCGCTCCCGGATGGCTGCAGGCAGAACGTCCAGGAGCTTGTTGAGGTCGTCGTTGTAAAGGACTTGTCCAGGGAAGGGGGTGTGTTCACCTAGGGGGTGGGGGTTCCTCTGCAAGTCCACCGCCGGGTTAAAGGGCTGGGCTGAGAAACTCATGGTCGGTCGAGCGACGCTGTTAAACACTGGAAAGACAGCTCTGTCGGAGGGCAACTGGCCGCTGCTTTACCTGCTGCACCAACTGCTTGGCCAACAGGATCCCTGTTGCCAGGCCAGACCCTTCCTCGAGATAGGCAGCCACCAACTGTCGGGCATAGCTGCCAAAGGCAATCCCCGCCACTGGCCAAGAGGGATCCAACAGCGACACCGTTTGCGCATTGGTTCCTCCTGCTAGTTGCACATAGCCAGGCAGGCCCATATCCAACACCTTGCGGGCCAACCTTAGGGTGGCCTTGCTGGTGCCAGCTCCAATGTCTCCACTCATGGGCCGGCCATCCACCTGCCAGATCAACACCTCCGGCAAGGGATCCATCAAGGCCAACACATCCCGCAAATAGGCCTCCAGGCCGGGACCCTCGTTAAAGCTAATCGAAACGGCCTGCAGCTGCCCCAGCCATGGCCGCAGGGATCCCCACACTTGCTCAAACTGCTTCTGCCGGCCAACACGGGTGTGGATTTCCACCGCCTGAACGCCCAGCTCCAGCAAACAGGGCAAGACTTCCGCCACCGCCACCTGGTAGCCGAGGGTGGTGATGCACTGGTAGGGGCAAACAGGCTCGCAGCGGCCACAGCCATAGCACAGATCTGCCTGGATGTGAACCTGAACAGAGGCAGACGCCGGCGCACCCAGCGGCACCACGGCATGGGGGGGGCAGACCGCCACACAAGGCTGTGAGCATTCGGCCGGGCAGGCAGCCTCCGTCAGGACGGCCTTGCGGAAATGGACATCCTCACCGTCGTTGAGGCTAACCATCAGCCATGGGGATCCCGCCTGCGGGTCTTCTGCTTGGGCTCGCTGGATCCCTTGCTGTGCAGCCCGTACAATGGCCGGCTCAGCGGCAACGTCAATGCAGTCGGCACCGGCCAGCGTGTAGAGAAAGGCTAACTCCCGAATTGAGGGCAAGTGGTGGAAACTTGCGCCGCAGATGAGCTTAAACCAAGTACCCTGTTGCAGCGAAGCTTTCGGCGAGGTCACAGATACAGCCACCAGCAAGGCCGCCTACTTGAGATAGTAGCAAAGAATTCTCTGAGAGTCTGAGCCAATCCTCAGGCGCTCTGCAGGGCGTCCTTCAGGGGTTGCCACCGAATTGATCGCTCTCGAGCCAGCTCCACCACAAATTTCACGCCCTTGTCTTCTTGGCTCAGCTTCACCAAGTAGGAGAGCTCTTGCCGGCTGAGGACATGCCCCTCGTAAAACCAAAACACCAGTCCTTTGGCTTTGGGGGGCAGGCTGGCGCGGTACTGCTCAATCAACGAGGGGTAGAAATAGGTGCGCCGCTGCGATTTCCCTAGGGTGGCAGGCCGCACCCCATGGCTGCGCGTTAAATAGCTGGCCAGATCCCCAATTCCCTTGCTGGAGAGGGTAACCACCTCATAGCCGGCTCCGCGCAGCCGCCGCAGGTAGTGCCCTTCGGATCCCCCTTCCGGGGTAACAAACATGGCCAAAGCCCCAGATTGCTCGAGCTGTTGCACAAACTTGGCCCCTGAGCCAACCAGCAACATAAGAAACCTCAAAACCCGCCTTGCCCCTGCCCATTGTAGCGGGAGTGTACCCCCGGCTGGGGATAGAAGTCTCCGATAGAACTCATAGAAACCCCCGGCCTTTCCTGGCTTGCTGGAGGAGTGGTTAGAATGGGGATCGAAAAGAGAGCAACAGCCAATGGCTCAACCAAGTTATCCTGTAACCAAGAGCGACGCCGAGTGGCGCCAGCTGCTTACTGAAGAACAGTACTACGTGCTGCGTCAAGAAGGAACTGAGCCCCCCTTCCGCAATGCCTACTACAACCACAAGGCGCCAGGGATCTATGTCTGCGCTGGCTGTGGGCAGGAGCTCTTTTCCTCGGCAGCCAAGTATGACAGTGGCACTGGCTGGCCCAGTTTTTGGGAACCTATTGCCCCTCATGTGATTGGCACCAAGACAGATTGGAAACTGCTCGTGCCGCGCACTGAGGTGCACTGCTCCCGCTGTGGCGGCCATTTGGGGCATGTGTTTCCAGACGGCCCCCCGCCAACCGGCTTGCGCTACTGCATTAACTCGGCAGCCCTGAAGTTTATTCCAGCCAACGCCTAGGCTTTGCCAAGGGCAGCTTTTTTGAGCCACCTGCTGGGGTGAGCATGTCGGGCTACACCTTTTGGGATGCTGCCTTGGTTCTGCTGCGGGAGGGCCTGGAGGCTCTCTTGGTGCTGTTGGCCCTGGTGGCGCTTCTCAGTCAGAGCGGGCAGTCGGCCCAGCGCCAATGGGTGTGGCTGGGAGGAGCAGTGGGTCTACTGGCCGCCGTGCTGCTTGGCCTCTTAGTCAAGCTGTTTTTCCAGCAGCTCCTTACCCACACCCGCCAAGAGGTGCTGGAGGGGATCACTGGGCTGGTGGCAGCAGGTCTGTTGTTTTCCGTCAGCTTTTGGCTGCACCGGCGGGCCGCCATTGCCGCTTGGCAAACCTTTGTGCAAGAACAAGCCCAGGCAGCGCTTGCCAGGGGCCAGATTTTTTCCCTAGCTTTCCTGGCCTTTACGGCGGTGTTTCGCGAAGGGGCGGAAACGGTGTTGTTTTATGTGGGATTGGCCCCTTCCCTAGCACCCAAGGATCTCTGGCTGGGGATCGGCTTGGGAGCCCTGATCCTAGGGGGGATGGCGGTTTTGCTGCTGCAGGTGGGGCTAAAGCTGCCCTTGAAGGCTTTTTTCCAGGGTTTAAGCCTGCTGATTTTCTACTTGGGCTTTAAGTTCCTGGGCAGCGGCCTCCATGCTTTGCAAGCAGCAAGTTGGTTGCCCACCACTCCTCTAGCTGGGATCCCCAGGCTACGCTGGCTGGGGATTTATCCCACCTGGCAAACGCTGCTACCCCAACTGGCAGTGTTGGCAATAGCTATTGTCTGGTGGCTGCAGCCGTGGCAGTGGACTAGTTCCCCCAAAAAGCCTTCTTCCTAAAGGGAGAAGCTACCCCCCCTGCTTGCTGCTTAGCTCCCCACCCACAGAGAAGAGCGGAGGAGAGCATCTTCCTAGCTTACCAGTACGGCTCTAGCGGCTGCAGCAGTATAAGGCCAGGGACCCCTTCAGGTGTCGTAAACCCGGCACTCGACAGCATCAGGGTTTTCGGCGCAGTGCTGCTCTAGGCTGCTAGGAGCCTTTTGCTGGTGGCTGCGGGCTGCCAACACTTCCTCCACAGCATCCCAGGCTGCACGGCAATGGGGATCCCCTTCGCCGTACTCAGAGCAGATCTTGCGGGCATTTTCCAGCTCTTTGGCAATGACTTCAGACAGTCCCATATGCTCAAGCTCCTTTAGACAGGACGGGGCCTGTAGCCCCCGGATATAGGCGGTTGGCAACGACTTCCGCTAGGGCAAAATCTGTCTACTGGCCCTACCGCTGAGTCTCAAAGAGTGTCTTAACTACCAACCGATCTATCTCGTTGCTTTCACTTTTAATTTTAAGGGACAGCGGCAGGGGGTCGCCGCCACGCTTTTGCAATCTCTTCGGGATCACCTCCAACTGCCAAACAATTGGCTAATCTGTTGCCGCACCTGTTCTGGGGATCCCTGTTGGCGCACCTGTCCTTGCGCCAGAAAGATTGCCCCGTCTGCCCATTCCAGCTCTGTCAGCCGGTGGGTTACCCAAAGGGCAGTGATCCCCTCTTGATCCACCAGGCGGCGGATGCAGCGCAGCAGATCCTTTTGGCTATCGGGATCCAAGAGAGCCGTTGGCTCGTCCAACAGCAGAACTTCGCAGTGCCGGGCCAGCGCCCCAGCCACTGCCACCCGCTGCTTCTGCCCACCGCTAAGGCCGTGAATGGGGCGGCGGATCAAGTGGCGCAAGCCCACCTGCTCCAGGGCCATCTCTACCCGCTTCTGGATTTCTTCCAACGTGAGGGGCTCTGCTCCCAACCCAAAAGCTACATCCGCCCCCACTGTTGGCATAAACAGCTGCTGATCCGGGTTTTGAAACACGTAGCCTAGCCGCCCCTGCACCTCCCAGAACCCCGCCAGGGGCTGGGGATGGGTGAGCACTCCCGACAGCAGTTGTAGCAATGTCGACTTGCCACTGCCATTGGGCCCCAGCAGCATCCACAACTGGCCTTTGGGAATGGCAAAGCTGCACTCCTGCAGAACCGGCGGACGCCCTGGCCAGGCAAAGGTCAAGCCCTCCACCCGGATGGCCAACGAGGATTCTCGGCTAGGGAGGGGAGTCTTCATACAAGAGACTCCTAGAGAGGTGGCCTTAGCTCTGCAGCTGGGCCAAAAACCCAGGTCGGACTCCCAGGGGTGCAGCGCCGGACCTGGAGGAGGTCATCTGCACACCACACAGCTCGCCGGTAAGCAAGAACACCTTTTTGCCAGTGCGGTCGCAGGTTAGCTCCAGGCTCTGCGGGGATCCGTTGCGAAGAGCTTCAACCACACTCTGATAGGCGCGGTTGGCCGCTTCCTCCTCTTTTTGGTGGATGACGATGGGGGCGGGATTTCCCTTCAGAAGCAATTCCAGGGTATACATGGCTAACTGTTCGCGTAGGGGGCTGTGGACACCTGATCCCAGTATCGCAGGTCGGCGGAAGGCCTAGATCCCAGACCTAGGGGCAGGGGCGAGCGGAAGGAGGATCCCCTGGAGTGAGACTGGCAAACCAACTCGACAGGACCGCCGGCAGGCAGAGGCCAGGGTTGCCCTCAATGTGGAGCCGTTCCAGCCGCGGCAGTTCTGCCAAAAAGCCGGGCAGCTCGCCTGTGAGCTGGTTACGGGCCAGGCGCAGATCCCGTAATTGCTTGAGTTGGGCTAGCTCTGGCGGCAGGGATCCGCTGAGGCGGTTGTCCGACAGGTACAGATTCTCCAGGTGGTGCAGTTGCCCCAGTTGGGGCGGAATGGGCCCAGAGAGTTGGTTGCGATCCAAAAACAGGCCCCTCAGGGAGCTCATCTGGCCCAGTTGGCTGGGAATGGCGCCGCTGAGCTGGTTGTCTTGCAAACTGAGGTTTTCTAGGCGGCTGAGCTGCCCCAGCTCGGCAGGAATAGGCCCGGAGAGCTGGTTGTGATCCAAAAACAACCCCCGCAGCTTGTGCAGTTGCCCTAGCTCCGGCGGAATGGGGCCGGAGAACTGGTTATAGTCCAGAAACAGGTTTTCCAACTCGCTCAGTTGCCCCAGCTCGGCGGGGATGGGGCCAGAAAGCTGGTTGTAACTGAGAGACAGAGCCCGCAGGTGGTGGAATTGGCCAATCTCCGGCGGCAGGGATCCGCTCAGCCCGCGGCGATCCAATACCAACTGAACCAGACATTGATCCGCATCGAACAGAGCCACCTCCTCCACCGCCACCTGGGGACGGCCCAGCGCGGCCAGGATTTGCCGCAGCAAGCGCGGCTCCCGCTCCCTACAGGAGGGGGCAGACCAGACCAGTGTCCCCCAGCTCAGCCAAGCCCCAATTGCCAGCAAGAGCAAAATCCGAGCTTGTCTTTTGACTGATCCCATTGCCCCTTCCCGGCCAACGTCTTAAGGCAGCATAACTCCCGTCCAGATCCTTGCCAACTACTAGCTGGGGGAAGGGGCAACCGTTCCAGAGCAGGGCGCCAGGCAGGAGCTAGGATTGGCTGCCTTGAGAGCGCTGGATCACCTCCGCTTCGCTTAGAGGGGTAGGGGCGTGGAAAGACAGGCACCAGGGAGTTTGGACTTTGCAGGGCGGGTGAAGCTCCTGCGAGGAGAGGTAGAATTGCCCCACCTTCAGGATCGCTACATCCTCGCCGCTTCCTCCCCTCTGGGCAATTTGCTCGCGCACCACCTCGATAGCCGCTGGCGACGTGACCCGGCCAAAGAACTGGGTGGAGCAGTTGGCAATAATGTTGTGGTCGATGCTTTTGGGAGCCTGGGTGGCGAAAATGAGGCCCAGGCCGTATTTGCGCGCTTGGGCGGCTAGGCGCAGCAGGCTCTGCTTGCAGGGGGTAGTCCCCTGGGAGGGCACAAAGTCTTTGGCCTCGTCGATGGCCAACAGCCCGCGCACTGGCGCTTCCGGCGGAGCGGGGTTTTTCTTGATCCAGGCAAACAGCGCCATGGCCAGTTGGTTTACAAATTGCTGCTGTTCGCCCAGGGTAGGAAGACCCACCAGGTTGATGACCGACACGCGGGTTTTGCCATAGCCTGCCCCCAGCCCCAACAGGCTGGCCGGATCCAACGCCGTGCCGCTTTGACTGAGCAGCTTGTTGTTGACCATGGCAGCCTTGAGGAGATTGGCCATCTGCAGGGCCAGTTGCGGAGCCTTGCTGATATCGGCTCCTGCTTCTGGGGGCAGATCTGCCAGGAACTCGGCAAACTCGGCCAGGGATCCGGGCTGGTGGGTGGCAAAGTACTTCAAAGCTGCCCTGAGAACTCCCCGCTTCAGTTGGTCGCTGACAGTCTTGCCGGGGGCCACGATTTCCTGAAGGGTGCCCCAGGCGATGTCGACGGCCTGATCCAGCTCTTCAGGATCGTCAGCCAGCGCAGCAAAGTCCGGCAGGGGGGCGAGGGTGAGGGGGTTACCTGCTGCCAGCCCAGGGGTCCAAATCACCACTTCGGTTTGGGCAAAGTAGCGCTCTGCCTTGGCCTGATCCTCCTCTGTCCAGCCTTGGGGGGCAGCAGGCCAGGGATCCCCCAGGCGGGCCAAGTCGTTGGCAGCATCGATAACGATGGAAGGGATCCCTTGCAAAGCTGCCTCCTCCACGATGCGTCGCAAAAGCACCGTTTTCCCGGAGCCACTGCCGGCCAGGATCACGGTGTGCCGCACCAGCTCTGGGGCGGGCAGAAAGACCGGATCCCCTTCTCGGTTGGCCACCCAACGCCGCCCGACAAACAAACCTGTCAGGTGCAGATCCTGCTTGGCTTGAGGGGCCTTGCCGTTCTCTACCCTAGAAAGTGAGAAATCCCCTTTTGGAGTCTCCTGCCCAGGGATCCCTTCCTTCAGCCAGGCGAGGATCTTGGCCAAAGCCGAATCAGGCTCGGCGGCTGCCAGTTGGGCAAGGGGTTGCCGCTCGGCCAGCCAGTCCCTAAAACCGGGCCTGGATTTGAGCTGTTTTAGGGCCAGCAGAACCCTGATTTCCCTTTCGCTGGGCTGCCAGTGGATCCCGCCCTCCGCAAGAAAACTCTGCCACAATTGTTGGCTTACCGGGCCTCTGGGCACTGGTATGGTGCGCACCACCACCAGCTTGCGAGATCGCAGGGCCGGATCGATCCCGGCGGCTGTCTTGGCGGCTCCCAAGCGGGCCTGGAAGGCCTTGGGATTACCTGACTGGATGGCTATCAGACAAAGGTGCTTTTCTCGCTCGTTGGCCTCATGGAAGATCAGGCGCAAACGAGAATGCATCTGGGAAAAGCTTTTGGCTCCAGGGAAATCCGTTTCAATTTGGGTACCGATGCTGGCGGGCAACTTTTCTTGCTCAACTAGAAAGTGACATACAGAAGTCAAAAGTTCTTTCCATGGCTCATCTTTGTTTTCCTGTAAATATGGAGAGATATCAGCATCTTGCTTGAACTTCTCAAACTCGCGATCCAGTTCCTGCAGAGAAGCACTTGAAGTAGTAAGAGGAGAACCGGAGGCTCCTAACTCAATAACTTTCCCTTCTTTCAAGCAGTTCTCTCTGTGCTCATGGCATTTTTGCAAAAGAGCTCGAGGAGACAGAAATTGATTGCTTTCAAAAAACTCCGGCTTAAAGGGGTAGGAGGAATAGGGAGGGGTAAAGCCAACCTTGCGATAGGCTTTTTCTAAGCGAGAGACAACAACAGCCTTAGCAGTATCTGCAGCAGTATCTTCACGGGTATGAAGCGTTAAGACCAAATCGGACTCAAAGCGACCTGAAAACGTAGAAACAGCCATATTTTTTAGGATTTCCCAAGACTCGTATAGGCAGGAGACAACCACAAGAGAGCGAGAGAGATAATCTCGTAGCGCAATAAGACCGCCCCCAATACTGTGAATGATATTTTCCGTGGCCTTTGCTTCTGCCCCTGGTTCTTCTGAAGCTATATGAAATTGCATAATGATTGGATCCAGCTGATCCAAAGCAACTACAGTGGGCCCCCTCAGGCTCATGAGCCAAGAAAGCCCCGCGACGATCTCGCTGGGAGTTAAGCCTGGCGAGACAAAGCCAAACCTTTGCTTCGTCTCCGGATCATCTACACCTAGGCCCTCTATCCAGCTAATTCCGGCTGCAGCTATGGCAAAGTCGGCAGAGTTGGCCAAAATCATGGCCCGCACACAGTCTTGATACTTAAGTGTGTTACTCTTATCTTGAGTAAACAGCCATTGCAAAACTCGATTGACAACTCTGACCAAGAGGTCAGGAGGAAATTCGGCAATCTCTTCTGCCTTCTTAGGACTGGCCAGGGCTTTCAGGAAGATTTGATCGAGAACCTTTCTTAACTGACTTCTTCCATCTGGCTCTTCCTGCATCAAGGATGTAAGGTATCCTTGAACTACCGTTTTCCAGAAATCTTTCACATCTGTCATGTCCACCAGGACAAATCCCACGCCCCTTTCAAAGCAGCGCTGTCTCAATACCCTGAGCAGGTGGGTCTTCCCAGTACCGCCGCTGCCGACGACAGGGATCCCCAGCGGAGACTCGCTTTGGGGGGATTGGATCAACTTCTCCAGCCGCTCAAATAGCCGCTCTCTAGCGTCTCGATGAAGATCGGGAACGTCAAACTCTGGTGGCTGCCAGATTTTCTTCAGGTGAACCGTCCAATCAAAATCAACTTCCCTGAGAGCCTCAAGGGCCTTTTGTTGTTCCGATGAGTTCCGGGTTTCTGCACTCTGCATGCTTAACTCCTAATTCGCAGAAAGTATCTTTTGGCGCCGGAGAGGGTAATAGCTGCCGCCTCGATTGCGGGAGTGATAGATAAGGGATCGTCAATAGGCATCAATACAATCTTGGTCTGGCGATCTAAAGCCACAAGAGCCTGATCCAATTGCTGGCGTGGCACCTGGGGAAATCTTTGGCGCAGATCTGATAGGTAAACCCGGGAGTGGCGTCCTCCCATCTCCTCACAAGTTTGAAAGACCTTCTCGAGGAAGGCGGGATCGACTTTCGCTTGGCCAAAATCGGAAGGGGGTTGGCCAGAGCCGGCTGGCTTGAGGACATGGGCCAAGGGAACGCTCTCCCGCTGCACGTAGTCCACCAAAATTTCCAAGACCTTTTGCAAAACGACTGCTGCCTCCGGTGACTTGGAACGGGCAATGGCCGTTGGAGGTGTGGTAGAGGCCCAGTCCCAGGCCTTGTCAGTTAGTGCAAGCCGAGCTACTTTCCTTCCCTTTTCAACTGTGGTCTTGTATTCAATGAGGCCCCTTTCCTCCAGCAGCTTGAGCTCCTTGGCGCTGTGCTTTGGCTTCAGCTGGGACTTGGCCGGTTCTTCCCCCGTTAGCAGAAGCTTCCAGAGCAAAATTTCGCTCTTGGGCAACAAAGAGGTCATCTTCTCACTCTCCAACTCGCCTCAAAGCCGGCTCCGTTGCTGTTGAATTACCTTGCGGATCATCTCCACCGCCCGCTCGCAGTCGCTCATCACCAGGTCGTTGGGGATCCGCAACACCAAGTAGCCGGAAATCAGCAGTTGGTAGTCCCGCAGGCGATCCTGGTAGTAGCGGTCTCGGCTGCAGTGCTCTGGCCCGTCCACTTCCACCACCACCTTGCCCTCCCGCCAAAGGAGATCTGCTCGAAAGGATTGCCCGGTTACACTTTGTAACACTTGGTTAAACTCTAGCAGATCCTTGAGCTGCGGGTCCGCTGCCACCCGCTCGGCTAGCTTCTTCTCTGCTAGGCTAAAGGGGTGAGGGGATCCCTTGCAACCCACCACCACCTGCACCGAACTGTCGAACTCCTCCCGCCTCTCCGGGAGCGGCAACTGGAGGGCGCCGTAGCTCACGGAAGCCAATTCAGGGTGAGCGGCCAAAGCACTCGGCACCACCAGCACCAGCCGTGCTTGACTGTGGTCGGCCAACCAGGTAGCTGCCTTGGCCAAGCCAAGGAGGTAGCTGGGCGCCGGCTCTGGCTCATCGGTTGCTAAAGCCAAGGTTAGCTCGCGAGGGGCAATGGCCTTGGCCAGTTGCTGCACCTGGATCGCCCGCTGGATCCCTGGCACCACAGGCAGGCGTTGCTGCTGGCACAAGTGCATTGCTGCCCTAAGCCAGGTACTGGAAATGGCGGGATCCCGTTTTGCGGACAGCTCTCGGGCGCGGAGGCGATTGAGAACCTGGGCCTCTGCCGTTCTGCCCGGCTCAAACTTTTCTCCATACCAATAGGGCCAGAGGGATAGAGCTACCTCCGCCAGCACCTGCAGACACTCGTCAAGGATGACATCCTGGGCCGGAATTCGGTGCCAAAGCTTGGAGACAAAGACCGTCTCCCGAGTTTCAGCCTCTTCCGCCAAGATTGCCAGCGCCTCCTCCACGCACGGCGCCAGCAACAGCTTTACCTCCCCCTCTTTGCCCAGGTCTGGCCACAAAAGAACGGCCACCTCGCCCTTCCCCCCTGCCTTTCTATAAATCCTGCCTCGGGATAGGCCGAGGAAGCAACAGTATCGAAAGCTGGGTCGGCAGGGATTCGAACCCTGGGCCAATCGGTTAAAAGCCGAGTGCTCTACCGCTGAGCTACCGACCCAAGTTTGCAGCTCTGACAGAATAGCACAACTTCTGTCATATTAGCAGAAGCTCTAGCCAGATCCCCAAGGATTTTGCTATTCTAGGTTTAGCCAAACCCTGGGGCTGTAACGGTTTCGACGGGGTGGCGAACAAGGGTTCATGATGCAGGTCGGGCTTGAGCTTATCCCGCTACCACTAGGCTCAACAAAGTAGGTGCGAACAACGTCGTACCTTTTGCTCGTAAAGCAGCCGCTCTGGCTGCCTAAGGCTCAGTAGAGAATTACCCTGAGCTCGAGGATCCTCCCACGACCCCGTTAAGTGGGCGGATCACAACCCCAACGGGTGCAGCTCTCTTCTCCCGCTCCGTCGAGGGAGAGCCTAAGCTGAGGCGGAGAACTCCCGTCGCCGGGATCTAAACGGCGATCCCCGCCTCGAGGGTCAGAGAGGCTAAGCCTGTGAAGGAGTGAGCCCCCAGTACCCATCTCGGACACGGGTTCGACTCCCGTCAGCTCCATCTTCAGGCCAGTCCTACTTGCCCAGGTCCAGCTAATCCTCGTCCAAGAGGGCACCAGAGCCTTCGAGCCCCTCTGGAGGTGGGTTCAACCTCAACCGGCTTGGCGGGCAGAAGAGCTGCTATTGCTGTGCCCTACAATCAAGGGCAGTGGGTTGGAGAAAAGAGGGCCATGCGGCTCATCGATGAACGGGGGCGTCTTCTAGGAAAGGTCAGCCTCCTGGATCTGGGGGCGCTGGCAATTGTGGTGGCGGCGATCGTAGCTGTCCTGTTTTTCCCAGGGCGGCAGGCGGGCAGCGTCGTCCAGGTAGGGGGTGGCCCCACGCTGCCAGTGGAAGTGGATATGATCGTGCGGGGGGTCAGCAGCCGATCCCTGGAACCCTTTCAAGTGGGTCAGAAGGCCGACTTGATCATACGCAACCAACCCTACGGCCAGGTGGAGGTGGTGCGGATAGAAAATGTCAGCCGCACCGTGCCAGTAGTTTTTCCGGATGGACGGGTTGAAAACTTGCCTGACCCTGAGCCCTATCGTTTTGATCTGGTGTTTACCTTGCGGGGACGGGGCCAGAAGACGGAAAATGGCATTGTCCTGGGCAACAACCGCGTCAAAGTTGGCGTTCCCCTGGAGGTGGAGACTTTTAGCTACAACTTGCGCGGCACCGTGATGGAGGTGCGGCTGCTGCAATCGTAGAGAACCCCCGCCCTAATGCAGCTACAGGAGATTGCCCAAAGATTGGGATGCACCTACGAAGGGGATCCCACCCTGGAGATCCACGGCGTGGCCAGCCTGGCAGAAGCTCGCCCAGGCGAGCTGAGCTTCCTCAGCGAGGTCCGCTACCTGCCTCTCCTAGAGCAAACCCAAGCCAGCGCCGTCATCGTAGGCGAATCTGTAGTTTTGCCCCGCCCCATCCCCTGCCTGCGGGGCAGGGATCCGCGCTTGCTCTTTGCCCAGGCCATCGAGCTGTTTTACCAACCCTACCGCCTGCCCGTCGGGATCCATCCCACAGCCGTGATCGATCCCAGTGTGGAGTTGGGGGAGGGGGTAGCCATTGGGCCGCATGTGGTGGTGATGGAAGGGGTGAAAATTGGCAACTACACCCAGATCCACCCCAACGTAACCATCTACCCCCACGTGCGGATTGGATCCCGGTGTCAGCTTTTGGCTAACTGCGTTATCCACGAACGCACGGAGATTGGCGACGATTGCCTCATCCACAGCGGCGCCGTGATTGGCGACGACGGCTTTGGCCACATTCCTCTCCCTGATGGATCCTGGCGGCGCATGCCGCAGGCGGGCCGGGTGGTGCTGGAAGACGGCGTAGAAGTGGGCAGCAACACCACCATTGACCGGGCTGCCGTTGGCGAGACGCGCATTGGCCGCGGCACCAAGATCGACAACCTGGTGCAGATTGGCCACGGTGTGCGCACGGGGTCCCACTGCTTGATCGTCGCCCAGGTGGGCATTGCCGGCAGTACCCAATTGGGCCACCACGTCATCTTGGGCGGGCAATGTGGCTTGGCGGGGCATCTGCACATTGGCGATGGCGTGCGTGTGGCTGCCCAGACAGGGGTGACCAGCGACATTCCTCCTGGCCAAACAGTAGCCGGCTACCCCCACCAACCCATTGCCGAATGGCGTAGGAGCATGGCAGTCCAACGGCATCTGCCCGAGCTGCAGCGGGCCCTGCGCAAGCTGGAAGCGCGGGTAGCCAAGTTGGAGCAAAACAGTGGGAGATAGGGGATCAAGGGTTAGCCTGCTGACAGCCAATTCGCTTGCTTGCCCCCACCGCCTAGCCCAAGAAAACACTCCCCTCACCCGCCGGCAACTGGCGGAGCTCATGCCCTCGGCCCAGGGGCTGCTCAGCGATGAACCCGAAATGGAACACTCCCTCCACGCCCTGCAGCTTTTGATTTTGGTGAGCTGCCTCAATCGTCCCTGGCAAGACCGCAACGACTACTTCCTCGCCTGGAACCTCACCGTTTACTACAGCCGAGAGCAATTCAAAAACAAAGACTTGCGCGGCCCGGATCTGTTTTTGGTCAAAGGGGTAGAAAACCGCTCTCTGCCTTCTTGGGTGGTGTGGGAAGATCATCGAGCTGCTTTCGGAATCAACAGCCAAGGTGGATCGGGATGAAAAGCGGGAGCTTTGCGAAAGGGTTTTTAGGACGCCGGAGTACTTTTACTTTTCTCCCGAAACGCAGGAGTTTACGGGCTTGCAACTGAGGGGGGAACGGCATGAGGAGATTGAGCACCGGAGCAGAGGTGGCGCTGGAGCGAGGTGTTGGGGCTGTACCTGGGCATTCACGCCGGACGGCTGCGGTACTTTTTCCCCAATGGGGAGCTGGTGCTCACACCAGAGGAGGCCGAAAAGATCGAGCGTCAGCGGGCTGAGCAGGAACGGCAACGGGCGGAGCGCCTGGCCCAAAAGTTGCGAGAACTAGGAGTGAACCCGATACTTTGTAAAGAAAACTGGCCAGCCCAAAATACCTCTCGGAGAACTGGCAATGACCAACCCCAAACCGATTATTGAGGTGCCGGATCCGGTTGATCTACCCGACTGGCCCCCTACCCAAGACGAGCTCCCCTACGACGACGGCGTACCCATGGAAAGCTGGCGACACAAGTGCCAGATGGACTTGCTCATCTCCGTCACCCAAACCTGGCTGCAACAGCGCCCTGATGGCTTTGTCAGCGGCAACATGTTCCTCTACTACAGCTTGGAGCAGACCCGCAGCCGCAATTTCCGAGGGCCTGATTATTTTGTGGTGCTGGGAGTGCCCAAGGGCGAGCGCAAAAGCTGGGTGATCTGGGAGCAGGGCAAAGGGCCAGACGTGGTGATTGAGCTTCTTTCTCCCAGCACTGCCCAGGATGATAAGACAAGCAAAAAGCAGCTTTACGAGCAAATTATCCGGGTGCCGGAGTACTTTTGGTTTGACCCGTTTGAGCCGGAGGACTGGGCGGGGTTTCGGCTGAGGGGCGACCGCTATGAGCCGATTGAAGTCGATGCAGAAGGTCGCCTGCCGAGCGCAGTTCTGGGACTGTACCTGGTAAAATGGGAAGGCAGGTTTCGGGACATCGAAACCACATGGATTCGCTGGGCCACCTCTTCTGGTGAACTAGTGCCCACCGAGGCCGAACTGGAGCGGCAAAGGGCTGAACAAGAACGGCAACGAGCCGAGCAGGCCGAACAGCGGGCGGAGCGTCTGGCCCAAAAGCTGCGAGAACTGGGGGTGGATCCCGATGCACTTTAAAGCCTCCCCCCCCTCAAGAGGGTTGAGGATAGGCGGCAAATCCTACTGAGCAATCAACAAAACAGGCAGCTTCTGGACAGCTGGCCGTAGTCCTTTGGGAAAACGCTCCCGCTTCAGAGGGTAGCGGTAGTTCATATGCTGAATCAGCCTCTCCCACTGCCAAGGGTTCAAGCCAGACACCACAGAACAAAGCGGCTCCTCAGCTACTTCCTCTCCTTTCTCCATGAGTTTGAGGATTACATTCCCCGCCGCCATTTCTAGTATTTGATTGGCTAGCTGTGGATCCGGATCCCCGAGTAGGATAAGAGCATAGTCTTTTGGATTTGGACTAAGCAAGATTTGCTCCAGCAGCTTCTCCAACTCCTGCACAAGCTGCTCCGTTTCCAGCTCCCAGTAAGGAAAAAGAACGACGTTAAACTTGCTCAGGCAGATCCCTTGCGGAAGTGTAGTTTCTGTTAAGCTATCTCTCACTACTGGCAGGTTCTCAGCCAGGCTCACCCAGACTCCGGTATAGTCAATACTATGCAACCGAAAGAAAGCCCCAATTTCTCGTTCAAAGTCGTGGACAGCCTCTCGACATCCCTGCCAATGTCCGTAATCATCGATTTGGATAAATCCTTGGGAGTTAACCTGCTCATAAAGATTCTGAAAGATATCCATTGTGGACTGGTACCAGTCAGCGTCCGCGTGTAGAAAAGCGATCTCGCCGACCTGGTCACGGTAAGCTGGCAATGTGTCAGCAAACAGTCCTTGAACAGGAACAATGAGATCCCAAACTCCTAACTCCTTACTGATCACCTCCAAGTTCTCCGAGATAGGAGCACCCAAAGCTCCAGCTCCATAGGGAGTATCATTGGCAAAAACTCCTCTGTAATCTCGGTCTACTTCTGTTGGCTGAGGCATCCCTGAGAAGGTGTCAAAAGCGTAAACCTTGCGAGGTCGGCGGCTGTAGTTTTTGATCACCCAAGCTAGCAGTGCAGAGCTGCCTCCTTTGTAAACGCCACACTCAACAAAGTTCCCAGGGATGTCTTCTTGGCAGACTCGCTTGGCCAAGGTGTAGAGATTCCAGAGACGCTCAAAGCCCAAAAGGGTAAAGGCCTTAACCTTTTCCAAAACTCTCGATAACTCAAGGTTGCATACCGGGTATCCCTTCAAATGCTCTGGCAGTGTCCAATCAACAGCAGGATCCGGAATATGCTCCACAGGCTGGACGTTGCCTCGCCAAGCGACGCCCATGATCTGCATGGTTTGGTAAATCATCGTGTTCCAGCCTCGATCCCTCAGGTAGTTTAGGCCCTCGGCTACGTCCGGTGAAGCAAGGTCGTGAAAGAGAATTAGAGCATCTTCAGCAGCGTAGCGGTCTGCCACCTGAGCATCCAGCAGAGGAGCTGGCGCGTCGTGATTTCCATCGATGTAGATCAAAGACCAGCGGCGGTTCTTTTCCCGAGCAATCTCTTCTGCCTTCTCTGGGCTGTAGCCGGGATACAGGTTGACATTAGAGCGAACTCCTGCCAAGCGGAGAGACTGATCCACACTTTCATAGATCTGAGGATTGGCCAGAGCAGGATCCACTACATCAAGAACAACTCCTCCTGATGCGAGGTGAGCAGTTGACCAACCTAGCCAATACCCAATCTCCAAAGCAGGTTTTCCTTGGAACTTAAGAGCGGTATTGTACAAGATATGTGCTTCATCTCGGCTAACAAAGCCAATAAGAGGTTGACGTAAGTCTGCGTGCAAAAGATGGGGAATCTCTTTTCGCAAGTAGGGCCAAGGGTGAGAGCTTGGATCCACTACAGTCATTAGAGGAAAGCTATAGTCAAGATGTATTCTCCTCTGGTTATTCGATACATAGTCATATCTTTTAATCGGGGGAGAGTTCTTGCCTGGATATCGTAAGCTGGCTTCAACCTTAAAACCTTCAGTTGTAAGTACAATATAAGTTGGCCTTGTCTTAGCATCGACCGTAAGATGTACAATCCCTATTGGTTCGTGAGGCAAAAAAGGATCCACCCATAGCCTCTTTTGAGGATCCCATAAAGGTAGCTGATAGTGAGCCAACCAATTACAATTGAGTGGTAGAAGCTCAACTCTATCCAAACCTAAATCCTTGTAGATAGAAACATTTAAAGCAAACTGATCCGTCCATAAATCGAAGCATCTGAGGATAGCTTGCTCTAGTCTTTTTCTCCATGCCGACCAGTGAATAGATTGTCTAGCTCCGGAGAATACACCAGCGTTCAGCAATGGCTCTATATCTAGACGATTAAACTCGGTGTGATGGAAGTATTTCTGGTAGTGCCAGGTTATCCAGGTTTGCACCCGCAATCTGTTGACAGTCTTAGCTACTAACTCGGCAACTATTGAAAATCCTTTTCTTTTTGCTCCTAGGGTGAGTAGCTCAATTGCAGACCAATCTTGGAGCCAAGCGTCTGCGTCAATCCAAATATAAACCTCGTAACCTGGAAAATACTCAGGTAAGAATGGCCTGGATGCCAGAGCTTTAAGGTAGTTAGGTAGGCTGTTACTACTTGGGATATCGTAATTCCAACCTGGCTCAATAATATGGTCAACGTACTGACTTATCCACTGCAACTGTTCTGGAGTGAGGCCTACATCAAAGAATCCAATATCGACGGAGTAGCCCTGTGGCTTCTCTCGGATAGAGAGGATAGTCCCCTGGACTAACTCAAAAAACTTGCTGTCTGCACTTGTAACAATGATAGTTGAGTTCATAACTTTCGCATCTCCTCTCTTTTCAAGAGTCTACTTCTAAGCTCTGCGCAGATAGCAGAGGGATCCTCTTTGACCAGCTATGATCTCCCCCTGCCAGATCATGTGAGAAGGATCCAGCATCTGGTCAATCTGCTTGCGGTCTTGCTCCGAGCCAAACTCCACGTAGATGACTTTGATGTCCTTGAGCCATGGCCCCAAGCTGGTCAACACCTCTATCTCTTGTCCACCTGTAGCCACCCTGAGCACATCGATGCGCTCCAGACCGAGCTCCTGCAAGGCTGTCCTGGCTTCTCGAAAGACCAACACCTGCTCCACTCCCCACTCTGTTTGAGAGTCTTCTGGCCAGAGACGACGAGTTTTATAGCCATCCTCTCCTGCCAAGCCCACTGGATGTACATGGCAGTTGTCCAAAATAAGAGCATTCTGCTGCAGCAGGTGCAAGGCCAAGGGATCCGCCTCAAAACAATGAATAACTGCATTCGGGCAAAATCCATGAAAGTAGACACTAGCAAGCCCCACACCAGCTCCTATGTCAGCAATAGTTTTCACTCCAGAAATAAATGAAGGAAGGTTATAGTTATTGAGATAGGCGGCTTTATGGAAAAATATCTCCTCGTAGAGCCATACCACAAAACTACGCTGGTTTACGGTAAACTCTCGCCTATAGCTTTGCATCAACCGATTACTATTGGCAAAGATAAGTTGATGGTTTTCTCCGAGAACAAATGCAAAGTTGGCTTTGAGGGGCTGCTTCAGTCTTTGGAGATCCTCAACCGTGCATACGGCCAGATCAAATACCGGCCAGCTTGCTGGTTCTTCTGTTAGCTCATGCACCCGTCCAGCCACGTCCCTCTGCTGCAAGAGAGCACAGGGATCCACAAAGCTCCCTTCCCCATACAGCTCCAGGCGTGGCAAATCCAGCAAATCAGCGGCAATAACTTCAGGACAACTTCGACCAACAAACACCTTGAGCCGCTCTTGCACCCGATGCAGCTCTTGCAAAGGCTCATACACAGCCAGGCGGGTGTCTATCAGGTGAGAGTTAGCCGTGCTGACAAAGTGACGCACCTCGGAACGAGGCGAGTAGCGGAAGGGTTCGGGCAGCTCTCCGCTAAACACCCAGTCCAGCAGATTCTGGATGCGGTGGCGGGGGTGCCACTGTTTGTCGAAGGCTTGGTAGGCGCGGCGGGCAATCTCGATGGCTTCTTGTGGATGGTCGAGGTAGTAGCGAACCTCTTCCAAAAGTTCGCCTTCGGAGTCGTAGGTCTCGCAGTAGGTTCCCGGCACCAGCAGCTCGTCGAAGCCCGAGGCAAAAGAAAGACGGTCTGTCAACAAAAAGCCACCTGCTGAGATCACTTCCAGGTTGCGGAGATTGAGATCCGCATTTTGGCTACAGTTAAACGAAATCAGCGAGTTGGCAAAGCGTTCGGCTGCTTCTATGCGATTGGCAGCTTTGATGAGGATAGGCAAACCCGCTTCCTTCAAAGCCTGCACAAGTCGGGAGCGTCTGGGGTGCCGAGAGCCTTGCTGGCCAATGAAGACAATTTGGTTTTCTCTCGCTTCTACCCACTCGTGGGTGATAGGGCGCATGGAGATAAGGGGCAGCCAGGCCAGGTTTTCCAAGCCTGCTGCAGCAAACCAGTGCAGGTGCTGGCGGTTGTAGGCGGTGGCCACGTAGTCAAAGCCTTCAGTAGCCCAGTAGGCTAGGAGGTGATTGATGGGGAACTCCCAATGGTGAGTATCGCCAGCCAGTAAGACGGTTGGGCAGCTAAACTTTTTGGTGCTGAAAGGATTACTGTAGTCGAAGCTAGAGGTCCAAACAGCAACTAAAATTCCTTATCTGCAATCTGTTCAGATTGCTGTACAAAGTCGTAGAGGTCATAATCCCCTTCTGGGCACTCCACTAGGCCGCCGGTGAAGTTGACAAAGCCTAACCCAAATCCCTTTGCTCTTGCCTTGGGACAGAGGGTTACCTGCCGGTCTGAAAGCAGAGGGGGCGGGATGTAGTCGGGTGGAGCTGGCCAGTTGAGAAGAATACGCGAAGCTGCGGCCTTGGTACCCTTCATTTTTTGTTTGATCCTTCGCTCGGGCAGTCCGTAGGAGCTTAGCAGTCCTAGGTTATGAAACGGTTATAAAGCCAGCTCTACTCCTCAGGGATCCGTCAAAACCCTTGTTTAGCCCGTCCCTGCAGCTTTCTCGAGCTGGATCGATAACTGGCAACCCTAGCTTGCCCTGGAAGTCAGGCTAAAGAAGAAGGGATCCCTTGATCCTCTATCTACGATAGGCCATGGGCAGCCCCGCCGTTGATAGGCCGGATCTGACCTACCTACCCAAGCGGCCACCTGCCGAGGTCAAGTAGGAGCAGCGACGAGCAGAGCACCTGGCCCAAAAGCTGCGGGAACTGGGGGTGAATCCGGGTACATTAGGCTAGAGAGAACGGAACGCTAGGGATCCCTTCCATGCAGTGCCAAGACCTTACTCAGGAGCTTGCTTCCGAGCTGGAGCAAGTCGGTAGTCTCGCTCAGCTATTGGACTGGGCTCTAGGTCGCATGCCTGAACAGCAGATCTTTTGTCAGATTGGCTGGGAAGACTCAGGGGCTGTGCTAGAGGTGATGCTTCGCCACTCCGAAAAGTTAGCAGTAATTCTACGGGATCCGCTCCAGAATTCTTCTAAAAAATTGCCCAGCACGGAAGATCTCCAAGCCCAGATCCTTCGGCTAGGGTTAGGGGAACGGGTTTTGCTGCTCGAAGGATCCATCCCCGCTCTTCTGGCAGATTTGGGGGAAGGGTTTCCCGATGCCCGAATTGGCGTTTGCTTCTGGGCGGAGCTTGTTGACTATCGCACCCATTTGCTCCAGTCCCTGCTTCTGCGGGATTACCTGGCTGAGCCGGCCCTGTACTTGGTCGATCACTGCCGCTACGGATCCCTTGCCCAATCAACCTTAGACTTGATGGGGGTGGATCTCGCTTTTCATCTGCAAAAAGCTTTTCCCAAGCTCAGCCAAGGGATCCATCTCTTGAGCTGGGATCCCCAACACAGAGCTTTAACTGAGCAAGATTTGGCTTACATCCGGGAACTCGGCCCAGGGTTGTTGCTGAATGCCAACCCAGTATCCCTCACGTTTTCTCAGCCAGATCCGCCGGAGCAGCCCCGGTTCTATCCTTGTAAGTACGTTAAGCTAGATAACTTCCTACCAGCTGAAGTCAACCAAGCCATCTTGCAGCATGCCATTGCTCACCAAGATAAGTTTATCCCTTCGAGAAGCTATAGCCAAAACAACACTGAGGCTGAGTCTCTCAAGTTTCGGCGCTCCCTAAGGCTAGATTTGGCTTACTTTCAGGAGTATGGATCCTTGCTGAAAGAGAGGATCGCCGCAGTGGCTCCTCAAATCTTTGTGGAGCTGGGCATCGAGAACTTCGATATCCAAATTTTTGAGATGGAGATGATTGCTAGCTATGATGGCTGCTACTTTACTCCTCATACCGATAATTCTTATCCCCAAACTGCCTTTCGTCAGGTAAGCTGTGTGTACTACTTTCACAAAGAGCCCAAGCCCTACCGAGGGGGTGAGCTGCGTATTTACGATACCCAAAGGCAGAAACCCCATCCGCCAATTCTCCATGGAGCCTACGACGAGGTGATCCCAACCAACAACAGCATCGTCTTCTTCCCCAGCAGTTGCATACACGAAATCCTGCCGGTGTTTAGTCCCAGTCAAGCCTTTACCGATAGCCGCTTCACCATCAACACTTGGTTAGGAACCAAGCAACTTGCCTAAAGGCTCGAATTCGATATGGCCAGAGTCTGTATTGTTACCACAGTTCGGGATCCAGGAGTTTGCTTGGAATCCTTCATTCGCTACCACCTCGCCATTGGGATCGCCCACATCTATATCTTCTTTGACGATCCAGAGGATCCCGCTGCTCAGATAGCACTTAGATTCTCCGACGTAACAGCTATTCCCAATGATGAAGCTTTGCAAGTCCAGCAAGCGCTAGGCAATATCCTCTATGCAAAATATGGCCCTCATGTTGGCTACGAGGTCATGGCCCGCCAGATTTTAAATGTGGAAACTGCTATACAGCTTGCCCTTGAGCAAGGCATGGATTGGATCATTCATATTGATGGAGATGAGCTCTTCTACCTCGGCGAGGCGCTTACTTTGGACTGGTTTGACCAGCTAGATAGCGACATACTTCAGGTTCGCTTCTTAAACTGCGAGGCAGCCCCCGAAAAGTTTGAGATTGAAGATTACTTTCGCGAAGTTACCCTGTTCAAGCAAAACCCTGCTGTTCTAGATCCCCACTTTTATACTAAGTTTGAGAGTATCTCTGGCAAGGGCCAATACTTTTTAGCCTATCAAAATGGGAAATCAGCAGCTCGGATTTATCCTAATCTTTTGCCCAACAGCGTACATAGTTTTGACATTCCAGAGGAGCATACCCTAGTCACCTCATCTCCCGCTGTTTTGCACTACTTGAATTGCGGCTTCCAGAACTACTACAAGAAGTACGCTCAACTGGGAAACTTTCCCGACTACTGGTGGCGCTCAAAGTCCAATCCCATTCGAGTTCCCTTCCACTTGGCCTCAAGGGATGCATACTGCTCGGGAGATATCAACCAAATGGTGGCTCTTTACCAAAAGTTTGTACTCTACAGCAACTCTATGATTAACCAGAGCTTGATAGAAGAGGGTATCCTCACCCGCATCTGCTATCCTTCCCAGTTGCTAGCAACTGTACTTACCCCCTGAGAATCTCAGGTTGTTTCAGAGGACTAAAAAAAAGCTCCCCAAAGGGAGCCAAGCAAACAGTGGAACCCGCAAAAACTATTTAAACACGTTGCAGCTGTTGCCTACAAAAGTGTCGAGAGTAGCTACAACTTTCTCCTCCCCTCCTAGGCCAATGGTGCATTGAATGGGGTTACCCGAGGAATTGACATATGCTGTTGCACTTGAAAGCGCAGTCGTGTCCCAACGGACGCCCCGTCGGAGGTCGTTAGTAGTACCCGGACTTGCCACTGGTGTGTCGTAGTTAGGTGCACTCCAGGGGTCGTTCAGGTATTTGCCCTGGTTAGGCCCAGGAGCTTGGATCCTAGAGTAGGCATCCGGGTAACTACTGGTGTCCAGCCGATAGGCTTCAGAAGCCCGCCCTACTGCAGTGAGAGCAGCTTGAGCCTCAGCAGTGCGAGAGCGGCGCACTTGGTTCAGGAATTGAGGGATCGCCACTGCAGACAGCACGCCCACAATCACGATCACTACCAGCAGTTCAATCAGGGTGAAGCCCTTGGCTTGGGAGAGAAGTTGCTGAGCCAGCTTGGCCCGCAGCAGAGACTGACGAGACTTTGCGCTCATGGTCCTCGATCCTCAGTTACTAGAGAGTTACTTGGGCAGGTTACCTGCCAGTCTTAACCTACCCAGCCTGAGGGCTATTCATAACAGCCTGTCCCCAAGCAAAATTGCGGATCTTTGGGGGGGTGGCTCCAGAAAGGTTCCGTAGTCATGGCAGATTAAGACCAGCGCTCTCCTTTCCGCCCATGAACTTCGCCCTACAAGCTCGGATCCTGGAAGCCAAGCAACTGCTGCAGCAATCGCCGGATGTCTTTGCAGAATGGCTGGCGGCTTTCTACCCACAGCAAGATCCGGAGGCATGGCGAGAGTTCTTGTGGGGCCTCTTTGACCTTGGGGTGCCTTCGCCGGCTGAAGAAGAAGCTTTCCCGGCTGACCACGCAGCGATCGCCCTCACGGCGCTGGAGCAAGTTTTGATTTCGGGCCGCCTAAACCTTGCCTACCAGGTCTACACGTCGCTGATCAAGGCCGGGATCCTGCCGTCGGAGAAGGTGATAGAGCTATTGCTGTCTTTGGCAAGCCGTCTGGAAAATACACCCACCCAGGATCCGCAGCAGCGTTTGCGGATCTGCCTGAAGCTGCGGGAGATGGCTTTTGAGTTGGATCCACACCAGCGGGATAACACCCAAGTTCTGCTGTTGCGGGCCTTGCAAGCTCAAGACGAGCTGGCCGTCGGCTTCTACGGGCAGGCCCTGGCGGAGCACTTGGCCAGTCTGGGAGATGAGGAGACCATAGACATTACCCAGGAGTCGCTCCTAACCAAACTCCTTACTCGGCTATGGGATGACGGCTACCTGGATCTGTTCTTCGAAGTGGCCACAGCTCTAGAAGCTCATCTCCTAGAGAGTCAGAAATCCGGCTTTGCCGCTCTCCTAGCTCAGCTAGCCCAGGCGGCAGCTCCGGAGCAAGCCAAGCGCTATCAAGGTTTGTGGACAATAGAAGACTTGATCGGCGACTTCTTTCAGAGGGCAGCTCGTGCCCTCTTTGGAGACTCTACCAGCGACGCTTATTCCATCTTGGGAGAAGCCCTTCTTGCGGCAGCCGATAGCCCCCAGGCACAGGAGAACTTCTCGCTGCGCCTATCCCTTCTCTCAGAATCTTTGGGAAAGCTGATCCACGCTGCTCGGCCAGACAGAGTGAGCTTTGCCATTCAGAAAATTATGGATTTACTCACCTCAAGTTCTATTGATCTAGAGTCTCTAAAAGTAAATGAAGAAAATATGCTTGAGAGCTTAACTGTCGCCAAAGCTATTCTCTTTCGAGTCTGTTTTTGTTGGAGCTATCTAACAGATGATCGGTCTCTAATTCGTCGTTACCAGCAACTTGCTGGCAGGATTTTTAACGACTGCCTCAGCCTCATGGCCTCCCAGCGCGATTTCCTGTGGTCAGAGTATTGGAAAAGAAATCAGCAAGATTATCAAACAGTCAGTGGAGAAAGCCGTAAACTTCGAGTTGGTTTCCTGGGCAGCTGTTTCCAGCGACACTCAGTAGGCTTCCTCAGCGAAGCCACTTTGAGAAACTTATCCCGTGATGTGTTGGACATTTGTTACTACTACTACCAGGGTTGGAAAACCGAGGAAATGGCCAGCCGCGACAACATGTATCGGAAGTTTCGATCCCAAGAGAGCCTTCATTTTCGCTTCTTCTCTGAAGGAGTTAGCGCCCCTCAAGTAGCCGCCCAAGCTCGCGAGGATCGCATCGATATCATGGTCTTCATGGACTCCATCACCAGCCACGACGCCAATATCGTAGCCGCTCTGCGGGCTGCCCCTGTCCAAATTGGCTGGCTGGGGGGAGATGCTGTCGGCTTGCCCGAGTTTGATTACTTCTTTGCCGATCCTTATATTCTTCCCGAAGATGCGCAGGCCGATTACCACGAAGAAATTATCCGCCTACCAAGCTATTGTGCAGTTGACCATCTGGACGTTATCCCGGCCGATGAGGTGGACTTCAAAAGTAAGTTAAGAATAGGCCCAAGAGATGTTGTTCTCCTTACTGCGGCCAATGCCTACAAGCGAACTGATGACTGTATCAATGCTCATTTGCAGATTCTAAAAGCCGTTCCCAACGGAATTCTCATCGTCAAAGGCTCAGGGGAAATTGCCACAGTGGTTAGACGCTACCAAGAAAAATCTAAAGAGCTAGGCGTCTTAGACCGCGTCCGCTTTCTGGCCAAAGCTGGGAGTGTGGAAGAGCATCGTGGTCAACTAGGTTTAGTTGACTTAGTTCTAGATACTTTCCCTTACACAGGTGCAACCCACACCATGGAAGCCCTTTATATGGGTGTGCCGGTTCTTACCCTGGTAGGCCGCCATTACTATGGCCGCATGAGCTACAGTCTGCTGAAAAATATCGGTCTCGAAGAGTGCATCACTTGGTCGGTCGAAGAGTTTATCCAACGCGGGATTCAATTGGGCAACAATCCGGAGCAACTCAACCGAATTAAAGAGCAAATCAAAGATTCTCGCCGCTGGTCGATAATTTGGGATCCGCGCGAGCATGCCCGCAGCATGGAAGCTGCCTTCTTCCACATTCTGGAAGGCAAGCCTCATGAAGCCTATGTCTTTCATCCTAACGACTTGTACTCTAGCCCAGACGAATGGAATCAAGCAGGGATCCAGCTCATCCGTTCCCTAGGTGCCGAGGCTTCCGTTTCAGCACGGCAATCTACTTGGGAAGAAGCGTTATCTTTGTGGCGAAGAGGTCTGGCAAGGGATCCCTATCATGTTCCCTGTTGGCTAAACCGAATCCATGCCCTATTGGTATTGGGAGATCGTTCTCGCGCTTTTGAGGATGCCTATGCTCTACTGGAGTTTTTGTCTGCGGAAGCCCAGGGTCTGCGGCCTTCGCAGTCGATAGATGTTCCTATTTGGGTTCAAAGCGAAGGTTTTGCCGATCCCAGTGCTTGTACAAAACACACCTACCTATACTATCTAGCCAAGTGGATGGCCACCCACATTGGGGTTGTGTATAGCCCAGAAGCCATGAGGTTTTGGAACCTAACTTATTCTATAAACCCAGATGACATACAGGCAGCCTTGGCGGTGGGAGTTGAGCTCCTCTCGCAGAGAAAGATAGAAGGACTAGTGCCAATCAACCGCGTGCTCAGTCTCGATCCAAACCATCAATTAGCAGGTCTAGTCAAGCAAATTGCGATGTGGGAAGTTGTACACCAAGTGCGCACAGCTTCTTTGCCTGGCCAGCCGGATCTTTATCTCGACTACGAAAATTGTAGGCTTTCACTAGAACCTTCATTCTCAAGTATCGTGACCCGAGTCCTGCTTACCCAAGGGGAGTGGTTTGAGGAAGAAGTAGATTTCTGCCGTCACTTCCTAAAAGCAGGCATGAATGTTATTGACGTGGGCGCCAATGTTGGGGTGTACACTTTTCTTGCTGCACGCCGAGTCGGCCCGGCAGGCAGTGTGATTGCAGTTGAGCCGACCCCTTCCTGCATTCAACACCTGCAAAAGACAATCAGTGCTAACTCCCTAGACAATATTGTTTCCCTTGTTGAGTCTGCTGCTGGAGACCATGAGGGTACCGTCCAATTTCAGGAAGAAAGGGCTACCGTATTTAACTCCATCAGTGCTTCAGGGCCGGTGTCAGAACAAAGATCAAGAGATGAAAAAGTAGTAAGTCTTACTACTTTGGATTCTATCTGGCGCTCGCAGGGAAAGTCGCAAGTTGATCTCATCAAGATCGACGCAGAAGGCGCCGAAGAGCAGGTCATATCCGGCGCGCTAGAGTTGGTTGCTGCCACCCAGCCTATTGTTATTTTTGAGAATATCAGCGGTTCTAAAGTTACGGGATCTGCTACCGCGAAGATCCTGGAGTCGCTAGGATATGGGTTTTATACCTACAACCGTTTCCTAAATAAACTCACCAAAGTCAAACCCCAGCAATATCCAGTTTCCGCCTTAAATATCATCGCAATCCACCCCTCAAGCTTGGAAAAAGTGGCAGATATGATACCAGCCTAGACTTACCAAATTCCTTGAAGAAGCAAGCCTTGAGCAAAATTAACTAACCCGAAGAACGCAGCGACTCCATCAACTGCTGGGGCGTCATCTGCTCGTAGGGCTCGAAGGGCTGGTGGATCCAGGGGTTATCGGGCAGGTAGTCCACGTAGTAGTCGGGCTGGTAGACAGAGGCCGCTTTGTACCACAGTACGCCAGTGCGGATTTCCTCGATGTAAAAGCCGTAGTGGTGCTTAAGCCAGTGGACGGAGCGCTTCAGGGTCATGCCGGAGTCGACTAAGTCGTCCACCAGCAACACGTGGCTGCCTAGGTTGGCAGTGGTCATGGCCAGATCCCGCGAGAAAATCAGCTGCCCCCGTTGGCGATTGCCAGGGCCGGAGTAGGAGGAGGCGGCGAGAATGGCTAGGGGGAGGTCAAAGAGGCGGGCCAGGGTATCGCCGATGCGCAGCCCGCCTTTGGCAATGCAGACAATTTGGTTAAACTCCCAGCCGCTTTCGTAAACTTTGACGGCCAGCTCTTCGATTTTGCGGTGGTAGTCGGCCCAGGTAATAGAAATCTCGTGCAAGGGATCCCTCTCCCGCAGTCTGGATTGGTCAATTCTAATTCTCCCCTTCGGCAGCCTGCCGATGGCAAGCTGAGGGTCTAGCTTTCTTTTAGCGGGATCACCTTCACCCAATGGGCATAGGCAGGATCCCGATTTTCGGTGATGGCCGTCAGCTTCTGCCGCAGCTGCTCGGTGATGGGGCGAGAAGGGGGCAGGACATACTGCTCAATCTGGCGAATGGGGGTAATCTTGGCAGCAGTGCCAGTCAGGAAGGCTTCGTCGGCAATGAACAGCTCCGATTTGTCGACGGGCCGCTCCTGGGTGGGGATCCCCAGGTCGCGAGCTATGGTGAGGACACTGTCGCGGGTGATCCCTTCCAGGATGTCTTGGTCAAAGCTGGGGGTAATCAGCACGCCGTTGCGCACAATGAAGATGTTCATGCCCGAGGCTTCGCTTACCTTGCCTTGAGAGTTCATCAAAATGGCCTCGTCATAGCCGGACTGTACTGCCTCGGTTTTGGCTAGAGAAGAGGTGATGTAGGCGCCGGTGATCTTGCCCCGCAACGGCAAGCTGCGATCTTCTTGGCGGGCCCAAGAGCTGATGCGGCAGGTAACTCCCTCGGGGGAGAGGTAGTCTCCCAATTCCAACCCGTACACGAAAAAGTCTTTCTCGATGTTGTGCAACCGCGGCGAGATGCCCAGGTCGGAGGTGTAGACCAGGGGGCGGATGTAGAAAGAGGTGGAGGGACGATTTTTGCGGATCAGCTCGATGATCACCTGCTCGATCTTCTCGGCGGGCAGATCGAAGCAGAGCAGGCGGGCACTCTGGCTCAGCCGTCGGCAGTGGCGATCCAGACGAAACACCAGCACTTGATCCGGATTTTGCGGGTCGGGGATCCCGCGTAGACCGCCGAAGGCTGCCGTCCCGTAGTGCAGAGCGTGGGTGGCAATGGAGATCTTCGCCTCAGCAAAGGGGACAATCTGGCCCTGAAAGTAGGCGTAGGGCAGAAAATCGGGCATGGCCGGCACCTACTGCAGCAGGAACAAGGGGTAGGAATATTATCGCCGATTGACGCAGCAGCAGAAGCTCGCTGTTGGGCGAGGAGGGTAGCCAAAGAGGGCCAGAAAGTCAAGGGCCGGAGGCGCTCTAAGCTAGAATGCTGTCTATCCGTCTTCCTGCTCCCCTGATGGACGACCCTCCTTTAGACTCGTCCCCCAGCCCTGAGCTTGCCTGGGGAGAGGCGTCTCTCAGTCTCCTCTGGGTTATCGCCCTTCTCCTCGTCAACGCCTTCTTTGTGGCAGTGGAGTTTTCCTTGGTGTCGGCGCGGCGCTCCCGCATGGTGCAGTTGGCTAGTGAGGGGAACCGCCAGGCGGCAATTGTGCAAAAAGCCCAGGAGCAGTTGGAGTACGCCCTCTCCACCACCCAGTTGGGCATTACCCTAGCCAGTGTGTTGTTGGGCTGGATCGGGGCCACCCAGGTTGCGCCGACGCTGTTTTTGGCTTTGAGGCAGCTGCCCTGGTTTCAGGGTGTGGATCCTGCCCTTGTCCAAGGGGGGGCGGGGGTGGTGGTGTTTTCGCTCCTCACCTACTTGCAGATTGTGGTGGGGGAGCTGATTCCCAAGACTCTAGCCATTCTCTATTCGGAGCCAATTGCCCTGAAACTGGCCTGGCTCAACCGGCTGGTGAGCCGCTTTTTACATCCTTTTGTGGAGCTCCTGCGGTTTTCCTCCCGCTGCTTGCTGCGCCTCCTGGGTGTCCGCATCCCAGAGGCTACTTCTTTTTACAGCACCATGACGGTGGAGGAGCTGCAACTGCTGATTGCCTCGTCAGTGGAGTCGGGCAACATCGAGGCGGAGGAGCGGGAGCTGTTGAGCAATGTCTTCGAGTTCGGCGAGACGGTGGCTAGCGAGGTGATGATCCCGCGCACTAGCATCGACGCGGTACCGGAAACCGCCACGGTCCAGGAGGTGCTGGCCGAGGTGGCCGAATCGGGGCACTCCCGCTACCCGGTCTACGGCGAGTCTTTGGATGACATCCGCGGTCTCATTCACGTCAAGGAGCTCATTGGCGAGCTGGCCAAGGGATCCCTAGACTTGCACAGCCCCATCACTCCCTTTATTCGGGAGGTTCACTTTGAGCCGGAAAACAAGCTAATTGCCGAGCTCTTGCCGGAGATGCAGCAGCACCACTGGCCAATGGTGGTGGTGGTGGACGAGTTTGGCGGTACAGCAGGCCTGATTACCATTCAAGATTTGGTGGAGGAGATTGTCGGCAAGCTCTCCGATGGCCCGGATCCCAAAACGAAGGAGCCGGATATCGAGGAGCTGGACGAAAACACTCTCCTTGTCCAGGCCCAGTTGGACATCGAAGAGGTCAACGAGCGTTGCCACCTTAACCTCCCCTTACATGAGGACTACCAAACGCTGGGAGGTTTTTTGATTTATCACTTACAGAAGATCCCGCGCGTAGGGGAAAAGTTTACCTACCAAGGCATAGAGTTCCAAGTAGTGCGCATGGAGGGACCCCGGGTGGATCGGGTGAAGGTTGTCCGCCACCGCCGCAGTTCTCCCAACCCCCTGCCTTCCCTTCCTCCCCCCCAGACAGCGCAGCCAGGCAGCTGAGGGGCTAGGTTTCGACAACCTTAAGGGTCTGCAGCCGTACATCTTCAGGGCCGTTGATAAAGCCGCCTGCCTCGTGCACTAGCAGCAGATAGTCTACCGCTTCCTGCGTCACTTCTTCGCCGGGCACCAGGATTGGGATCCCAGGAGGGTAGGGGGAGATGATCTCAGCACAGATGTGGCCTACGGCCTCCTGGAAAGGGATCCGCTTGATGGGGGCAAAGAAGGCCTGCCGCGGCGAGAGCCGTTGGGGCGGCAGGGGAGGGCGTTTTAACTGAGCGAGGCGCCGCAGTTTCTCGGCCATGGCTGGGGAGGGTTGGGATCCCTGGGCATACTTTGACAAGGCGGCAAAGCTCTCCACCAGCCGGTCGATGTCCCGCTGGGTGTTGCCGAGGCTCACAATAAAGACCACGTTGTGCAGGGTGGACATCTCCGGCTGCACGTGGAAGTGATCGTTAACCCAGTCGTGGGCGTCGAAGCCAAAAAGGCCCAGCCCCGACACCGTCACTGTCAAGCGGGTGCGATCCAGATCGAAGAAGCCAGGTGTAGAGCCGATGCGCTCCGGACCAAAACAGTACAGCCCTGGGATGCGGTTGAGGCGGGCGCGGGCTTGATCGGCTAAAGCCAGGGCTTGGCCCAGCAGTTTCTCGCCTTCTAGGGCCATCTGCCGCCGCGCCACGTCCAGCGACATCATCAGCACGTAGCTGGGGCTAGTCGATTGCAGCAGTTGCAAGATGTTACGCACCCGGTTGGGATCGATGCGGGATCCCTTGAGGTGGAGCATCGAGGCTTGCGTCATGCCGGAGATTACCTTGTGGGTGGACTGCACCACCAGATCGGCACCGGCTTCCAAGGCGGAGATGGGCAGTTCTGGGTGAAAGCCAAAGTGGGGCCCGTGGGCCTCGTCCACCAAGAGGGGCAGGCCGTGGCTGTGGGCGATGGCCGCCAAGGCTTCTAGGTCGCAGCAAACCCCGTAGTAGGTGGGGCTGACCACCAACACGCCCTTGGCGTCGGGGTGCTCGGCTAGGGCCCGCTCCAGGCCGGCAGGAGTGATGCCGTGGGCAATGCCCAGCTCTGAGTCAAAATCCGGCTCAACGTAGATAGGCACCGCCCCGGAGAGGATCACGCCGGCAATGGCCGACTTGTGGCAGTTGCGCGGCAGCAGGATCTTGTCCCCTGGGTCGCACACGGCCATCACCAGGGTTTCTACGCCACAGGTGGAGCCATTCACCAGAAACCAACTGCGATCCGCTCCGTAGGCAGCTGCAGCTAGCTCCTGGGCTTCCCGGATCACGCCGTCGGGATCGTGGAGGTTGTCCACCTCCGGCAACTCGGTGAGATCCGACCGGAAGACGTTTTCTCCCAAAAACTCCCGCAGGTCGGTGGCGATCCCGCGTCCCTGCTTGTGGCCTGGCGTGTGAAAGGGAGCCTTGTCCAAGCTGCAGTAGTGGCGGATGGCCTCAAAAAGAGGGGCCCGCTCTTGAGCTTTGCGATCCAGCAGGCGCAGACGACGGGACGCTTTGGACAGAGGCGACAAAACCATGAGCCACTCCCCAACACACCAGCGTCCAGCCATTATCCACCCCCAGCGGAGCCGAGTCCACCCCCAAGGTCACCTCAGGGAGCGTCTTTCCTGCTAGCCTGGGTTCAGGTTGCCCTTCCTGCTTGTATGTTTGAAAAGCTGCCCCTCCCCCTGAGCACCCTGGTGTTGTTGGCAGGCGTTGCCGCCACAGCTTGGGGCTTTGCCCAGTACAGCGATCCCACCCTGAACCTCATCGGCCTGTTTGCCGGGATCCCTCTGCTGCTGGGGGGGATAACCCTGAAGGTGGTGGAGCTCAAGCCAGTGCCTGCCCTGACGCTCCCTTCGCCAGAAGTGCTCCAAGCCCGTGCCCAGCAGGCCACGGAAATTCAAAAACAAATCCGCGCCGACATCACTAAATACAGCTATGGGGCCAACGCCCACCTGGAAGAGGCCCTGGGGTTCCTCGGCCTGCGCGGCCCTCTGGAAGCAGACCTACCCAAAATTAGAGGCTATCGAGAAGAATTGCGGGATGGCCGCTACACCTTGGTACTTCTCTTCGATTCGCCGGCCGTTCCCTTCCAGCAATGGCAGGAGAGCTACCAGAAAAAAATGCAGGGCTTCTTTGGCCGCGACGTGGAGGTGCAACTGCAGCAACCCCGAGAGCATCAGGTGGAGCTGGCGCTCATCGCCTGTCCCGGATCCCAGGCTACCGGAACAGGGTGAGAGGGCTTGGATCCCTTCACGCTAACTTCTGTCGGTCTCAGCGGCCCAATCCTAAATAATCCAAGTACGCAAGATCTAGATTTCCTCAGGGCTCAAGTGGCCCAAGCGATCCATGCCGGTGCCGTTGCGGCGAATATAGGCCAGTTCGGGAGAGCCACTGTGTCCGATAAACGATCCGGGAAATTCTCCTTGGGGATCACCCACAGGGGGTCTCGGCGTCGGCACAGTTCCCGTCCCAAGCTCCGATAAGGGATCGGGGGCGTCGGCCCCTTCTCCTTCCCTAATTCAAGGGGATCCCTGCCGACCGCTGAATAACAGCATGGCGAGCCAACCAGCGCTGTTTCAGCAACTCGCTACTTTCCGATCCCGGTGTTACGTAACGCATCACCGCGGCATAGCTATCCAAAGAGCTGCGACGCATCCGACCGGTCCGCTGATGACAACCCACACAGCTAGCATCCAGTAGGGGCTTAATATCTCGCTGGTAGGTGTATTGAGGCTCGGTACGGAAAGTCAACTCTATGGGACTCTGTAAATCTAGCTCTTTGGTGGCAGGCAAGATTACTCTGTAATCAGTGCTGTAACTGAGTAGCTGTAAAGGCTTGATGATCAGCTCGTTTCCCTGAATATCAAAGGCCACTTCCAAAGGAGGCTGGATCCCAAAGGCTAAACTTGCTATTCCTATCGGAAGTTCTCGATCAAAACGTAGGCGAATGCTTTGATCAACCCGGATCCCCCTTTGGCCATCGGAAGGATTGCTAGGGACCAATGAGAAAGAGAGGTAAATTCTACCTGAGCTTTTTGGGTTAGCGACTTTGGCTGTGAAAGAGTTAATGTATTGGGACAGAAAGTTGTATATTGCTTAACGATGGATTTTACTGCCAGAAACTACGAGGTAATTACACTAGGAATAGAGGCACTTTTTGTTTCTCACCTTGTCCTAGTACTTCTAAGGCAAGCTACCCAGTCTGCGGCTGCGCCTGAAATTGTTGTGACAAAGTCTACCAAACTAAAGAGCACGATTGTTCGGCAAGCTGTGAATAGCTTTGCCCCTGCACCTGCAGAGAGAGATGATAGGCTTGTGGCCATCCCATCTCGCTCGAAGCCAGCACCCAAGCTAGCCCAAAGGTGAGCAAGGGGGATCCCAGCCTCAGCCAAGGCCGGCGGTGAGAGTTCGACATCAGCATTAGGCAGCAACGTATCTTAGGGCTGGCAGTTTCTTTTGGCAAAGCAATCGGTTTGAGAAAATGACAGTCGCTGGTAAACCACTCTCCTAGTCCTCTAAAATAGTTGGGGTAATCAAGACAACAACTTCACTCCTGGTGTTAGTCGTGTTTTGCCTACGAAAGAGAGCACCTAGCAGAGGAATCTCAGCAAGAAGTGGAACTTTGTCAACAGACACTCGATCTTCCTCTCGGATCAATCCTGCTAAGAATAGTGTTTCCCTGTCTTTAAGTCTGACTTGCAAAGAGCCAACAGAACGCTGATTAAGCAAGCTAATTACACTTCCATCTGCTAAAGTAACTTGGGAGCCGATAGATGAAACCTGCGGAAGAAGATTTAACGTAACGTAGCCATTGTCATCAATCCTAACATTTTGAATAATTAAATTGACCCCTGCGTTTCCTTTTTCAAAGACAACTGTTGATGCACCTGTTGCAGGGTCCGTTACCAATCTCCTGTTAGTGATAACTTCTTGTCCAACCACAATGGCCGCACCTGTATTGTTGGCAACAACTACTTTTGGATCGGCTAGTATCTTAGCCGTTCCTGAAGCAATGGCTGCATCTATACGGGCTGCAAGAGACTGCTGAAGTCGATTCAGAGTGTTGAACACAAGCGAGCCTCCAGTTCCCGCAGAAGGAACTACGCCAACATCAGGAATTGAGGATCCTGCGGGCTGGTTGAGAGGAGTTCCTCCAAAGACGGTGTTATCTCCGGAGCCTAATGCAAAGTTTCCAGAAGCACCGCCTAACGCAACTCCCAGATCAGAGTTATTATCCAGGTTAACCTCAATAAACCTAGCACTAACTAAGACCTGCCGACTTCTAAGATCAATTTGAGCAAGATAGGCTGCAATTACATCATGCTGGGCAGGCGTGGCAACAATAGTTAGTGAGTTCGTTCTAGGATCCGCTTGAATAGCTGACTCTTGAGCAAGAGGAATGCCCGATGCTTCTAGGATAGCCAAAATTCTACTTCTGATCTCACTTGGAGTAATACTTAATTGTCTAGCACTAATCTCAACTGTTGCTTGCCCGCCTCCAGCCCCCGAAGCAGTAAGATTAAAGGTCTGTGCCTCCTCTTCAATTCTTAGTTGATTAAGCCTATATGTTTTGACAATCTGCTGGCCAACCCCAGGAAGTTTAGTGCCGATGAAAACTGTTTGCCCTACACGGGTTGCTTGCAGTTCCTTCAGCCGCAAGATAAAGTTGAACGTTTCCTGTAAGGGTGAGTCGGCCACGTCTAAGGAAATCGTCAAGTCCGGAGGAACGTCGTTAAGGACTACATTTAGTCCAGCTCGACGTACCAAGAGACTCAACACATCACCTACGGGAGCATCCCTCAGGGTTAAGGTAATCTTGGCATTTGAGCCCAAGTCAACTGGAGGGGGAGCAGGAAGGATGCTGCCGACTGCAAGATCCCCTGCCGGAGGAGCTACTGCTCGACCCTGGAAGGGAGAAGTAGTGGGATCAACGGATCCCGGCGGCAGTTGGGGTTGGTTAAGCTGCCCCACGGAGGGCACCTGAGAAATGACCGGCCCAGGAGAAGCTGGCTGAGCTGGCGGGGAAGGGGGAGGAGTTTGAACAAGCGGCTGAGGAGTAGGGGCTGTTCCCTGGGGAGAAGGAGGGTTTTGAACAGCTGGAGGGGAAGCAGGAGCCGGCGGTGGGGCCACAGGCTGAGGTCGGGTTGGCGAGGCCGGTTGATTGGGCGCTACTTGGCTAGGCGCTGCCGCTACAGGAGCCGGTGGAGCAGAGGGCAAGCTCTCAAACTCGAAGACCAGCTGCGTCGGGCTGCGCTGGGCCAGCAAGCCCTGGGGAGCTGCCGCAACACCGGCAATTTCTATCCGCACGCTGTCACTGCCCAGTTGCTTGGCTTCGATGAAGCGCACTCCCGGCAAGGGAGACTCCTGACGATAGCGGCCTTGACCGCCATCCAGTTGGGCATTGGTGATATCTCCAATCCAAGACCGGCCCTGTCGGGTAAAGAACACCTGGGGACGGGCGCCCCCTGCAGTGGTGATCTCCAGCTTCATGCGGTTGCCGTGGGGCACTAGGCGGATATTGGTGATGCGGCTGAGGCTTTGGGGTTTTACGGAGGTCAACCGTTGGGCGACAGCTTCCTCAAGCTGACTTTCTACAGCCAACAGGGGCAGAGAAAGGAACAGGCTCAGTGCCCATCCCCAGGCAACTCGACGCTTCATCATCCTCACACCTCACTCCGTTAGCCGAGCGCGTTCTTGCTTCACTGCAGCACGGGTTACCCAGTGCTTCCCTAATCAAAGCCGAAATCTCGCCCTTTGCCACTACCTGTAGGGGCCCCAAGGCAAATTTTTCCTGAATCTTCGATACAGCGCCACTATCTGTGCTTTCCTAGCGAGGGTTCGCGCTCCCTACCTATCCCCTCAAATTTCAGCAGGATCCCCACAGCAGCAGCGCCCAACCACAGCATGGGCTGCTCTTGCCCTGCTGGGCTATTGGCTGGGTGTTGGCTGTCCTTCCTCAGGGGAAGGTGTTGGCTGTCCTTCCGCAGGGGGGGTTTGTCCTTCAGGGGCAGGAGCAGTGCCCAAGGGAATGTCTTTGTCGTAGTAATAGGCAATCAAATCAAAAGCGGCGTCCAGCTCCCCTGTGTCTTGAACGGGATTTAGGCTAATGTTGCTCACCCGAAACAAGGTGCGTAGGCGCTCTATATCCCTCATAAGACTAATGATGTCGGTGTAGGGGCCCCGCACCGTGACGCGGGTGGTCTGCACCTGGATAGCCGGAGCAATGATCGCGGGCACTTCGGGGTTATCCGAAGAAGCAGGGGTGAGGGGAGAAGGGGCAAAACTGCGCAACTCGCTGTTGGGCTGTCCTCGCACCAGGCGGCTGAGATCGATCAGTTGCGTGTCGGCATTCTCGGGGGCGGCGAGCAAGGAGCTGATCTGCTCTTGCTGCACACGAGCCCTCTCGATTTGGTTGGGCAGATCCTGTAGGCTGGCAATCTGGCCCTGTACCTCCTGCAACTGGCTGGTTTTTTGGGCTACCTCTCTTTCCAAGGCCTGCACCTCTCTAATTAGAGGACGGAGTTGGGTGAAGGCCAAAACGCCTGCTGTACCCAGGCCCAGGATCCCGATCAACAGGCCAATGCGAATAGGGGTCAGCTCGACACCCAGCAGTACCGGCGGCCCCGCCGGAGGTGCCATTAGTTGGTCATCGTGAAAACTGTCCAGCGAGCCGGTCATCAGTTCCCCTCCACTTGACGCAAAATGCGGATCTTTTCCACCAAGCCTATTGCTCCCCGCTGCTCCAGCTCGCGGGTAAACTCTGGGTCGGGATCCCCTATGGTTCGAATAGTAACCGTTAGGCCGTAGGTGACGCTGGGTTCAGTTTCAGGGGTGCCCTCCACTCGAGAGGCACTGTTGATAACGGCGCTGGTTACGAAGTTGGAATCCAGCAGAGTAAGCAAAAAGTCGTTCACCAAGGGAAAATCCAGCGCCCCGCCTTGGATGTTCACAGTATCGCCAGAGGCGCTGATGTTGGTTATCCATACCCCTTGCCCAGGGATCCTGCGCCGCACTTCTTCTAGAATGGCCGACCAGGGCTGGACGGATCCCAGAAAAGAGCGAAACCCTTCTGTCTGGGTGCGAATGGTTTGTAATTCTTGGCTGAGGCCCTGGAGCCGGGTCAACTCGGCATTGGCTGTGCTGAGTTCTCCTTCGAGGCGGCTTCGCTCTGCCCTGAGGACATCTCTCTGGCGGGAGAAGAGGGTCTGGAAGTACAAAAAACCCCCCATGGCCACGGCAGCTACGGCAATCCCCAGGCCAATGGCCAAAGCCCAGCTCTCCGCTCCGGCAGCAGCTGTTGGGGCAGCTACCGCCCCCGGCTGAACGGTGGTAGGAACTTCCGGCCTTTCCTTGAGAAAGTTAATTTCCGGTGTGTACATCACTCGCCTCACTCATTGGTGGACAGTGTCTCCAAGGGATCCCTGTCGTTACTTGCCGGCTTCCCGCATGGCTAGCCCCAGAGCCACCCCCATTGCTGGTCGCTCCTCCAGGGGCACCTCAGTTGAATCTGGTATGAGGATGCTGCCAAAGGGATCCGCCAACTCCACCGCCACGCTCAACAACTGGGATAAGAAGCCATCCATTTGACCAATGCTGGCTCCTGGCCCGGCCAGCAATACTTTCACCACAGGAAAGCTGCTTTCCGTGCTCGTGAAAAAGTCAATCGAGCGCTTTAGTTCATCGGCCAAATCGGAGACGACACGGGCCACCGCTGCCACACCGGGGTTACTGGGAACCGGTTGCTCTCCCGTGGCCAAAACATCGGCGGGGTTGATCAAGGGTAACCTTAGAGTTCGCAACAGGTCGCCAGTGCGGCTAACCGGCAAATTCAGGGCCTGGGCCAGCACCTGGCGCATGTGGATAGTGCCGATGTTGACGGTGCGGGTAAATTGCGGGATGCCGTTGACCAAGATGCTGATCTCGCTGCTGTCGTAGCCGATGGAGCTAAGCAACACTGCCTCTTGGGGGCCGTACTGGAGGAGCTGGTCACGGATGGTGCGAATGAGGGAGAAGCTAGCCAGCTCCACACAGCGCGCCTTCAGGTTGGCTGCTTGCAGCACGGCCAGGTAGTTGTCCACCACCTCCTTGGGGATAGCCACCAGCAGCACCTCAATGCGCTCAAGGCCATCCTGGGAAAGGTCGAGGCCCAGGGGCTGGTAGTCCACATCCGCCTGATCCCGGGGATAGGGGATGTAGAGCTCCGCCTCCTGCTCCAAGACCACCCGCCGCAGCTCATCAGCAGGCAGGTCAGCAGGCAGGCGAAGGAGGCGGACAACGGCCTCTCGTGCCGGCACTGCGGTCGCCACCGGCAAGTTGGTGGGCACCTTGTATTCGTTGAGCAAGTTGGCCAGGGTCAGGCCAACCGTGTCTGGATCGAGGATGCGCCCCTCGACCATGGCCCCCTCTGGCATTTCCACGCTGTGGTAGTGAACTAGACGATAGCGGCCATTGCCCTGTTTTTTCAGTTGGGCAACGGCAATGCGCTCGGCGTTGATGTCCACCCCAAGCAAGGTTTGAGTTCTGGAGCCACCAAGAAAGCCAAACACGCTGGAAACCCCGCCCTCTGCGCTACTGCTAGGACGCATACTACCCAATTTGTCTGGGGGTTACCACCGTTTGCAGTTGACTGCCGGCAAAGATTTGTGCTAGCTGGCCCTCCCCTACCAGGGATCCCAACCCGTTCTAAGCAGGCGAGACTCAGGGGTGGGAAAGGCAGAGCTTGCGGCTAGAATCGTAGTCTGTATTTACGGACACTGGGCTGACCTTATTGCCCCTTTTTGGAATGCTGAGCACTTGTGAATTCGACCTAGCCATTCCGGCGCCGGGCCGGGTGTACCGGGGCAGCGGCATTCTCGAGGCCGTCCCCCTGACGATCCTGGGATCCCGCGTGTTGGTGATCGGGGGGGAGCGATCGCTAGCTGTGGCTGAACTGCCCCTGAAGCGCAATCTGGAGCGGGATCCCGCCGTTCAGGTTTACTGGAGCACCTATGGCGTCGATTGCACCGAATCGGAGCTGGCTCGTCTCCAGGCTCTGGCCACAGCAGAATCCGTAACCGGCATTTTGGGGGTGGGGGGCGGCAAGGCGTTGGATACCGCCAAGCTGGTGGCCCATCGGTTGGGGATCCCGGTGGTAACAGTGCCCACCTCTGCTGCCACCTGTGCCGCCTGGAGCGCCCTGTCCAACATCTACTCGGAGGCCGGAGCTTTTCAGCGGGATGTGGCCCTGGATCAGGCTCCCGCTGCTTTGATCCTGGACTATGACTTGATTCTGCAAGCACCAGCACGCACTCTGGTGGCCGGGATCGGAGATGCCTTGGCCAAGTGGTACGAGTCTTCTGTGAGCAGCGGCAGTTCAGAAGATGCCCTGGTGATCGGCGCTGTGCAGCAGGCCCGCGTCTTACGGGATTTGCTCTTGCAAAAATCGGTGGCGGCCCTGCGGGAGCCAGGTGGGACTGCTTGGAGGCAGGTGGTGGACGCCTGCATTTGCCTAGCGGGGATTGTCGGCGGCATGGGAGGAGCCAAGTGTCGCACCGTGGCCGCCCATGCTGTCCACAACGGTCTTACTCATCTGGTGGGCCACCGGGCCGCCCTGCACGGCGAGAAAGTGGCTTTTGGCATCTTGGCCCAGCTTCGCCTGGAGGAAATCCTGCAGGGAAGCCAGTTGGCGCTGGCCGCCCGCACCCATTTGCTGGAGTTCTACCGCCAGGTGGGGCTACCTCTTAACTTGCGGGATCTCCACCTGGGCCACCTGGGATCCGCCGAGCTGCTGCACGCAGCTCAAGTGGCCTGCCAGCCAGGCTCGGGCATCCACCACCTGCCCTTCCCTGTTAGCCCCGAAGCCCTGCTGGTGGCCCTTACCACCACCGACTTGACCAGCTCCAGTCCCGTCCTGCCGCGGCTCTAGGCTGGCCTAGGGATCTTCCCGCTTTCCCACTTTGCCAGTCCAGGCGGGGGTTTGGGCCCTCTGCAGCCGAGCTTCCCGGTAGGCGCTAGAGGTGGCGCCTGCCAAGACCAAGGCTCCGCCCATCCAAGTCCACCCATCCGGGATCTCGGCAAAGACCCAGAACCCGAGCAGGCTAGCCCAGAGGAGGCGAAAAAAATCAAGAGGCAGGAGCATCGTCACCTCGGCCAGCTTGTAGGCCTGCGTGAGGGCCACCTGGCCCAGGCTGCCCAGCAGCCCCATAGCTGCCATCCACAGCCACTGCTCCGGCGAAGGCCACCTCCAAACCCAGACGGCAGCCAGAAAAGAAAGAGGGGTCTGCAACAGGCCCATGTAGGCAGTGATCGTGAGGCTGGACTCGGTGCGGGCGAGGATCTTGAGCACGATGGTTACCCAGGCAAAGAGGGCTGCCGCCGCCAAAGCTAGTCCTGTCCCTAAGGAGAGCTCCCGAAAGCCCGGCCTTAGCATCACCAAGGCCCCGGCAAACCCCAGGCCCAACCCCAGCCAGCGGGAGGGACGCATCTGTTCGCCCAACACCCAGACCGCCATGAGGCTGGCAAACAAAAGCTGGACAAAGCTCAGCGCCGTTGCTTCCGCCAAAGGCAACAGGCTGGCTGCCCAGAAGGAAAGCAGCATCCCCAAGGTGCTGATTGCCGAGCGCAGGAGGTAGAAGCCCATCTTGGCGGTGCGCAGAGAGTGGATCCCTGCTTGCAAAAGCAGCGGCACTAGGGCAAGCAACCCAAATAGGTTACGCAAGAACACAATTTCAAAAGGGTGCAGGGCGGGCGTGTTGAGCCGGATGATCGCCCCCAAACAGGCAAAACAAAAGGTGGCCAGCAGCTTCAGGGCAACCCCTTGCCAGGCTCTCATTTGGCCCCCCTCCGCAAACCGGCCCACTGGCGCGTTCTCAACGTTACAGCTCACACCCAAACGTTTAAGTACAGACTTTTCAGCCTTGAACTCTCACCCTAAGCGGACTGTCAGGGATCCAACCTGCGCTCCTGAGCACTCCCTGCCCCCCTGGTCAGCAGGGAAAAAGACTTCAAGAGGAGCCACCGGCTGGAAGTCCTAGGTCTTCTTTAGAATCTCCTGCAGGTAGCCAATGACTGTTTCTGGCCGGAGGTGGGTCATGCAGGGGTGGCCTTCCACCAGGCAGGCTTCGTTTTTGAACTTGTTTTCCACGCAGACCCGGCATTTATAGGAAGTTTGGGTAATGTAAACATGGGGCAGGCGAGGCGCCCACAGCCGCACCGGGCTAGCTCCATCGCCATCGGCATCGTTGCCAAACAGAGCAATGGTGGGGCAGCCCACGGCCGCTGCAATATGCATCGGCCCCGCATCCACAGAGATACAGACCCGCGCCCGCTTCAGGGCTCCGGCCAGCTCGAGGAGGCTGGTTTTGCCCCGCAGGTCAATCATCCCTGTTTCAGCCATCAGTTGCTCTTCGCCGTCACCGTGGTAGAGGGATCGCTGCAGCTCGGGGGCACTGCCAATTAGCCCCACCTGCAGGCCCTGTCCCTGGCACCACTGGATCACTTGGCGCCAGTACTCGAGCGGCCACATCTTGGCACGGCGGGTGGTGGTGATGTGCACCAGGACTTCCGGCACGGGAAAGTCGGGATCCCGGCTGGGCAGCTCTAGGCGGAAAAAATCTGTTTCCACATAAGCCAGGCGGCAGAAGATCTCGGCAATGTAGTTGCTGGTGAGGATGTCTTTGTAGCGCTGCAAAAACTCCAGGCTGTTCCAGTCGTCGTCCTGGAGCATGCGCTGCACCGGGTCGGGGCCGGGATCCAACTTGCGGCGAAAGTCCAGGGTCAAGCAGGCGCCAGCAATGTACTGGGGGCGCAGGGCCGTCACCGCCACCAGGTTGAGCTCGCTAAACTCGTCGCAATTGATGGCCAGATCGTAGGGCCCGGCCTGGGCCACCCGTTCCCGTACTGCTGCTGTTAGGGCCTCGAGGTAATCGGGGCGGCGGCTGTAGAGGGGGAAACTAAAGTCAATGTAGGGGCAGTGGAGCTCAAAGTCGCGGGTAATCTCGCTGCCAAAAAAATCCAGCACACAGCCGGGGTATTTCTCCTTGAGGCCCCGCAGGAGGGGGACGGTGACCACAAAGTTGCCCACCTTGCTGGAAGAAAATACTGCCAGATGGGGCCGTTCCCGCAGGGGTTGGTTGGCAAAGCGCTGCATAGGGTTGGGATCCCCAGAAAAAGCTGTTTGCGTCCGCAGGGCAGAGCACCTTTTGTTAAGCTACCATCCCCAGGGCTACTCAAGGCCGGCTGGCCTGGCTGCCATCCCAGATGACTACCACAGCAAAGCGATCCAGAAAGCCATCGACGGCGTTCATCTGGCGCAGGTTGAAGGCATCTTCGGCGGAGATCACCAGGTCGTAGCCTAGCGTGCGCATGGCGCGGATGCGGTAGGGCCGTTCCCCAATGCGGTTGACTAGCAAGCGGGCCTGCTCTTCCGAGGTGGCGTAGGCGGCGGTGCCTTCGCTGCCCACAAAGGCAACATTGAGGTCCTGGCCAAGATTGGCGGGCGGGTAAACTGGGTTGCCGTCGGGATCCAAAAGGCGCATCGATTGGCTGGGCAGAAAATCCAGGCCGCGGGCATCCACGAGCAGCCCTGTTACCTGCGGGGTTTGCCGCCGGGATCCCGCCTCGAGGCCAGCTCCCCCCCCTGGCCCTTGGCCTGTGCCCACCCCCGAGCCAGGGCTGGAGCCGCGCCCCCCGCTCTGGCCGCTGCCGGGCCCGCTCCCTTCTCCCTGGCCAGAACCCGAGCCACCGCCCCCGCTGCCGAACTGGCGCAGCAACTCCAAATCGAAAACTGGCCCTTCCGACCTTGCCTCCTCGCTAGAAACTACCGACTCTACTTCCAACTGGTCAGGAGTAACTGGCCGCCAGGGCGTTTCTGCTGGGAGCGGTTGTCCCTCGACGACTGAAGCAGGGGGGCGGTAAAGGGGAGGGAACAACGGGGTTTGTGCCCAAGCTGTTTTTGTCCCATGGAGGGGAAGAATCCCTCCCGCCACCACCGTCACCAAGATTGCCCCGATCCCGGCCCTGTGCGGTCTCTCCTTCCAGCACCTCATGCCCACACCTTGTGGCCTGATGACCTGCGCCTCACCCCTCCCCATGCTAGCCAGACCCTGCCGGTTCGGCAGGGGATCCCGCGCAGTCCTTCCTTTGGCTTTTTCTCCCCTGCGGCGGGATCCTTGGCTTAGGGGGGGCTGGGAAAACGAGGTGTTGATCCCCAGCGATCCCCAGGCTCTTGACCAATAGGCAGAAATACGTGAACATGGGTTCATCATGCCCTTGATCCCCGTTGATCCCAAGCTGGGGTCATCAGCGGTTGGAAAGCACAAGGCAGGCTGTTACCCCCGTGAGCCAGGGGTTGCCCTTAGCCACAAGTGGGGATCGGCCTTTGGGTTAGCTAGTGGAGCGTGTGCACAAGCCCAATCTGTTGAGAACAGGAGACCCTGACCATGCCACCAGAGCGGATCCCGTTGGAAGAAATGACCATTCGGCAGTTGCGAGAAGAAGCTGCCCGCTATCAGATCCCCAAGTACAGCCGCATGACCAAAGACCAGCTTATCCAGGCTATTCGGGAGGCCCAGGCCAAGGCTGGTCCCCCCGGGAATGCAATGCCGGAGCCCAGTGGCCAAGAGGTAGTTACCGGGACGAAGTATGTCGGCCAAGTAGCCAGCAAGCTGGATCTGGCTGATGTGGACAAGGGGCTGGGGGATCTGCCCGGGGGCTATGGCGAAAGCCGCATTGTCCTGCTGCCGCGGGATCCCCAGTGGGCCTACGCCTACTGGGATGTGCCCAACGAAGCCAAGGAGAGCAAGCGCCGCGAGGGCGGCCAGCAGTTGGCGCTGCGTCTGTACGATGTAACCGATATTGATTTCGACCGCCAGCCGGCTCACAGCATGCAGGAGTACCCCTGCGATGAGTTGGCGCGGGAGTGGTACTTGCCAATCCCAGTGAGTGACCGCTCCTATTTGGTGGAGATTGGCTACCGGACGGCAGATGGTCGCTGGCTGATGTTGGCCCGCTCAGCGGCAGTGATGGTGCCGCCGGTCTTCCCCTCTGACTGGTTGGAAGAGCACTTCCTAACCGTGCCCTTTGACATGCCCCTCCAGGGCCGCACCCTCTACCAGCTCACCGAGCCCTACAAGCGCAGCGCTGCCGGCATGGGCGTGGTGGCCTACAAAGGCGACGAGCCGCAGCGGGAGGCGACAGCGGATCCCTTCCTGGAAATGGTGGGCGGTTTTGAGGCAATGCGGGTGGCGGGATCCCTGTTTGGCAGCCACCAAATGGGCAGCCGTCAACTGGTGCCCGAGCAGGCCATTAGCTCGTTTGTTATCCCTTCAGGTGTGGGCATGATGGGCATGGCAGAGGTGCCTGCTGCCCCTTGGATGGCTTCTGGATCGGGCCTGGGGCTGTTCTCCGGCGCTTCCGAAGTCCTGCCGCGGCGCTCCCGCAAGTTCTGGCTGGTGGCTGATGCGGAGCTGATTGTCTATGGAGCCACGGAGCCGGACGCCACCGTTACCATTGGCGGGCGCAAGATCCAGCTCAACCCCGATGGCACCTTCCGTTTCCACATGGCTTTCCCGGATGGCAACATCGACTTCCCCATCTTTGCCGTGGCTGCCGACGGCGAGCAAAACCGGGAGATCCACATGACCTTCGACCGCCGCACCCTCTCCCGCCGCACCAACCCCAAGGAGGAAGCCTTCGAAGAACTGCTGCCCTAGAGGTTCTACCCCTACTCTCCTCCCCCCGCCTGCCAGGGGGGCTTTTTCTGCTGTTAACGAGGGACTTGCCGACCTTGGAAGAAACAGGCTAGAGTAAAAGAACGACGCGGGGTAGAGCAGCCTGGTAGCTCGTCGGGCTCATAACCCGAAGGTCACTGGTTCAAATCCAGTCCCCGCTATAGGAACCCAAGCTAGGCAACTGGTAAGCCGAAGGCGGGAAGACAGCACATGGATCCGCGGGAAATTGAGGCCTTGATACAAGCTGCCCTGCCTGGTGCACAAGTGCGGGTAGAAGATACGGTGGGTGATGGCAACCATTTTCAGGCCATTGTCGTGGCCGAGCAATTCCAGGGCCTCCCCCTCCTCAAACAGCACCAACTGGTGAATGAGGCTCTAAAAACCTACCTGCAGGACGGCCGCCTCCACGCTTTGTCCCTGCGCACTTTTACCCCCGCTCAGTGGGAGCAGCTTCGCGGAGGAGATCCCAGCTTAGCTCTTTGGTCCTCCCAATCCCCTTCATCTTGAGCCGGCTTGCGGTAGCCCCTAGCCAAAGCTGATGCGGAGCAGGGAAAAATCATCTTCAAGATCCGCCCTGCCGCGGAAAGATTGGATGTGTTGCAGAACGCGATCGAGGCCAATGCAGGCATGGGCGCCTAGGAACGACTTCCAGTTCTCCATTCCCCAGATCCCTTCCGAGCTGGACACTTCGTAAACCCCGTCGCTGAACACGTAGAGACAACTGTTGGCCGGGATCCGCACTTCGTCCCTAGCAAAGTCCTGATCGGGCAAAATGCCAATGGGCAAATTGGGTGTTTTCAGCTCTAGGGGGATGGGATCTGATTGAGCAACCAACAGAGCGGGGGGGTGGCCAGCGCTGGCAAAAGAAAGCAAGCGAGATCCCGGACGGTAAACCCCATACCAGAGGGTGAAGTACATGTCATGGTGGGATCCCATTTGGAAGGATTGGTTGAGGGCGCGCAACACCGCATCTGGCTGCCGCAGGTCGGTGTCGGGCAGGCTCTGGGAACGCAACTGGTTCATCACCGACACGGACAAGAGGGCGGATCCCACCCCGTGCCCTGACACATCCAGAAGGTAAATAGCTAGGTGATCCTCGTCCAGCCAGTGGTAGTTAAACGAATCGCCCCCCAACTCCTGGGAGGGCAAAAAGCACCACTCGATCGCTATTTGGTGAGGTGAGAAGTCGGCCGGCTTGGGCAAAAGCGAACGCACATAGCTGGCTGCTTCGGCCAACTCCGCCCGCAGTCGGGCAGTTTGCTGCTGCAGGTCATAGCTGAGCTGGTGCAAGCGCAGCCCAGCCCGCACCCGCGCCCGCAATTCATTGGGATCGATGGGCTTGCTGAGGAACTCGTCTGCCCCGGCATCTAGGCCCTGGATGCGGTCTTCGACTTCGGTGCGCGCAGTGAGCAAAATAAAGAAGGTGGTGGAAAACTTGGGATCCGCCTTGATGCGCCGGCAGACTTCCAGCCCATCCATATCCGGCATCATCCAGTCACAGATAATCAGCCCCGGGGTTAGGAGATGAGCTTTCTCCAGCCCTTCCAAGCCACCGCTGGCCATCTCGACGGTGTAGCCCTGCCGCTCCAGGGATCGCTTCAACACCAGCCGAATCGTGGGATCGTCGTCGACAATCAAAATGGCCGTCATGCACCCTAATCCTGAATCAACCCGAATTCAGAACGCATCAAACCGCAACTCCTGGATAGACATACCGGTAGGCAGGCCTTCTATCGTAGCTTAGGGGTTGGGCAGAAAAACTGGCTCGGCAAGAGGGGGGAAAGACTCAGCAACCTCGTCCACCAGAGCTAAAGTTGCGTATCGATCGGTGGAGCCCCAAAACCGTGGTTGCACGCTACCCAAAAGCTGACCGTTCCCAGATACTGGTAGCAATAGATCACAGCGCGAGGTTTTTGGGCAGACTCTGCTTTAGAGACTTCCGTTGGACATAGAGACACAGATCACATCTTACCCATCCTTTGCCGGTCTAGAGTGACCTTCGAGGTTAAACGCCCTTTGCTGCATGAGTGCATCCCCCCTACCTTTATCTCCTCCGTCCGTTCGGGATTCGCAGGCGGCTTCACCCACGGCACCCCGCCAAGCTCCCAGGGGAGAAATCCGGCTGGAGGACTTGGATGAGAAGCAATTTCTGGGCAGCCTCTCCTCAGTGGTGCTTAACCCCGCTTCCTGGAGCTGCTTCAGCCTTAGCGAAACCAGCCGCCTGCTGCGACCTTTGCAAATTTCCCCCGACCTGACAGGAACCCCCGTCCTCTCTCCCAGCGCCACGGCCGAGATTGTGTACAAGTTTCTGAGGAGCGACGGTCGGATTGGAACCATGAAGGGGCTGATCTCGATCGAGGACTTTCGCAGCAAGCGGCTGCATTCTATTTACGAGGAGCTGCGTATTGAAGAAATTATACCGGTTTTTAACGAAGCGGTCGTTGTGCAGATCATCGATCAGTTGAAGCCGATTTTTGCCCGCGACCTGGACGAGCTGCTTTGGCAAGAAAGCTTTTACTTTACCCCTCAAGATCTGCGCCAGCCGGAGTTTTTGCTGCGTGGCCTGCGACCCGAGGCGATCCCGCGCCGCTTTCGGCCCCACTTGCAAAGAGTATACTCCCAGATTATGAGGGTGTGTCGCAGCCTGCCCAACATCGCTTTCCAACTGTGTCTGCGGGCCTACCTGGAGTACAACGAGGTCAAAAACAAGCATCTGTTGGCAATTCTGCTCAGCAAGTATTTTTACACGCTCTATCGCATCGGTGGACTGGACGGTTGGGAAAGTCGGGATCCGGTGGAGGTGGGATCCCTGGGCTCCTCCGATCGGCGGGCTCGGCTGCGGGCTCTTTCTCGCCTACTGACGCTGGATAACGACAGCGACGAACCGCTGGCAAGCCTCGGTGGCCCAGGGCCGGGCGGCAGTTATTTCAGCGGAGAGGGGGAGCTTGCTGCTACCGAGGTGCCGAGCGCAGAAGCGATCGAAAAGCTGCGGCAAGAGGTGGAGGCAGCGCGCAGCCAGGCCGCCGAGGCCCAGCAACTGGTAGCCCAATACCAAGAAGAGAAAAAACAAGAGCTCCTCAACCGCCTGCAGGATCCAAATAAGTTTCTCCTTTTCAGCCTCCACCAATTTTTCGACACTCTCTTGATCTCCCTCCCTGTGGAGGTGAAAAGCGAGTACGGAGCAGCTTGGGTGCCGCGCACCTCCTACTTGGACGAGAAAGAGCGGGACAAGCTAACCGAGCATTTGCACCGGATCACCAGCGAGGCCTATTTGCTTAGCATCCCCTTTGCTGAGGCAACACTCATTGGCTATTGGCGAGTTTTGGCCGATTCGTTCTACAACCAGTGGGTTTTAAACCAGTACAAGCAGTTGCAAAGCTACGGAGTGGATCTGGAGCAGCAGGGCATCCAAATCCTGGAGCGAGAACAATTTTTGCATGAAGTGCAACTGCGCTTTGCTGCCCGCCACCGCGAGATTGTAACTCAAAATGTGGAGAAGATCAGCCAAATTGTGGTGGATAGCCTAGCCAAGCGGGTGGCCCTCAACACCAGTCAGCAAAGCTTCCAGGCGATGCGGGCCAAATTGACCACCGTTTTGGATATGGACATTTCCCGCAAGGACATGGGAGAAGTCAAGCGGCTGATTGACTACTTCACGGATGTGTTTTTGGGCAAGCGGGAGGAGCTGCGTTCTCCCTACCCAGTGGGCACCATCTTGCAAGTAAAGGCAGCCATTGAAGCTCAGCCCCCCGACAGTCGCACCCGCATTGGCCTGGAAATCCTAAACCAGATCTACCGCGAGTACATGCCTGTGCTGCAGCAAGAGTAGGGGCAGGGATTCCAGGGGCTGGCAAGTTTTGGGCACAATGGGGACTGGTGTGCTGTTTAGGGTTGGAGACGGCAAGTTCCCATGCGCTACCGCCAGCTTGGCCACAGCCCTCTGCAGGTTTCGGAGATCTGCCTCGGCACCATGACGTTTGGTGAGCAGAATACCCAGACTGAGGCTTGGGAACAGCTCGATTACGCGGTGGAGCACGGGATCAACTTCATCGATACCGCCGAGATGTACCCGGTGCCGGCGCGGGCGGAAACCCAGGGAGCCACAGAACGCTACATTGGCGAGTGGCTACGGCACCAGCCGCGGGAGCGCCTCATCATCGCTACCAAGATCACTGGCCCGGGGCGACCCTGGCACTGGATCCGCGGCGGGTCTCTCTCGATTAGCCGCAACAATCTTAAGCAGGCAGTGGCTGGTAGCCTCAAACGCCTGAAGACCGACTACATCGACCTCTACCAAATCCACTGGCCGGATCGCTATGTGCCCCTGTTTGGGGGGGTGGCCTATGATCCCAGCCAGGAGCGGCCCACCGTCCCCATTGCCGAGCAACTGCAGGGCTTGGCGGAACTGGTGCAGGAGGGCCTGGTGCGCTACATCGGCCTGAGCAACGAAACCCCCTGGGGGGTCTGCGAGTTCTGCCACGTGGCCGAGCAGTTGGGCCTGCCCAAGGTGGTTTCGATTCAAAATGCCTACAACCTCCTCAACCGCACGTTTGAGATGGGCCTGGCAGAGGTCTGCCGCCACGAGCAGCTGGCCTTGCTGGCCTACAGCCCCCTGGCCTTTGGGCTGCTGACGGGCAAATACCTGGGGGGCGCCAAGCCGCCGGGATCCCGTTTGACCCTGTTTGAGAGCTTTGGCCAGCGCTACCGCAAGCCGAACGTGGAAGAGGCGGTAGCTGCCTACGTACGCATTGCCCGCCAGCACGGCCTGACTCCTGCCCAGTTGGCTTTGGCCTTTGTGCGCAGCCGCTGGTTTGTTACCAGCACCATCATTGGGGCCACCAACCTGGCTCAGCTCAAGGAAAACCTCAGTTGCCTGGAGGTGGAGCTGTCGCCTGAGATCCTGGCGGAGATTGAGGCGGTGCACCAGCGCTACCCCAATCCTGCGCCCTAGGCAGGCAACAAAACGGCCCGCCAAGGAGAACTTTCTGCGTCTAGGGCCACTCTGTCTGAGTTGGTCCCTCTTCTTGGACCCACAGACGTCCCATGACCTCTTTTGGCAGATCGTGAGGTGTGAACAATGCGCGACCTTTTCCTTTGGCAGGGTTGGAAGACGGCAGCTCTGGTGGTAGGCTGCAGCAGCTTGGTTTGGATGGGGGATCCCACTTGGGCGCAACTTTCTGATATCAGCACCTACTGGGGCGCCCAGTACATCACCGGGCTCAATGAGCGGCAGATCATCAGCGGGTTTCCAGATGGCACCTTTCGCCCCAATGAGTCGATTACCCGCGCCCAGTTTGCTGTCATCGTTACCAAAGCTTTTGGGCTAGACACCAACGTTCCCGTGCGTCCTTTTGCTGATCCCATTCCCAGCTGGGCAGCTCCCTCCATCGGCGCGGCGGCAGCAGCAGGGTTGGTTTCCGGCTTTCCCGACGGCACCTTCCGTCCCAACGAGGTCCTCACCCGTGCCCAGGCCATCACTGTCTTGACCCGCGCTGCCACCAACGGTAAGCTCCTCGAGGATCCCGGTCAAATTGAGGCCATCCTCGCGGGGTTTGCGGATGGCGATCGGGTGCCTAACTTTGCCCGCGCCCCCATTGCGACAGCACTTCAAGAAGGGCTGTTGGTGCTCTACCCTGATCCCACCCGCTTGAATGCCCAGGCGGTGGCCACGCGGGGGGAAGTGGCGGCTCTTACCTACCAAGCGCTGGCCAAGGTGGGCCGGGTGCCCAGCCTAGACCCACCGGTGGGAGCTGCCATTCCCAGACCAGGGATCCCCACCGAACTCCTCGCCCAGGTTACCCCCACCCCTGAGCCCCTGGCTACGCCGGACATCCCCGTGGAGCCGCTGGTGGAAACGCTGCCTGCCGCGCCGGAAGTGAGGACTTTCTTTGCCCGCGAGGAGCTGGGATCCGTCAAGCCGGGAGATACCTTGACGGTGTATTTGCTGGGATCCCCGGGGGCGCAGGCGTCTTTCTCCATTCCCGGCATTGCCTACAACCTGCCCCTGCAGGAAACCCGCCCCGGCCAATACGAGGGCAGCTACACCTTCCGCAGCCAAGACCGGGCTCTAGAAGCGCCGGTATTTGCCCGTCTGGAGCGGGATGGGCTGGTGACCCTAGTCCAATTGCCGGACAAAACCATCACCATTGGGCAGGTGACCGACACCACCTTCCCCACCATCAGCGATCTGGCTCCGCCCAACGGAGCGGTGACCGACAACCCGCGCCCATCCATTTCCGCTCGCTTTCAGGATGACCAGGGGATCGACCTCAATAGCTTTACCCTGCTGGTGAACAACGTCGACGTTACCGCCCAAGCCCAGCTCAGCCGCACTGGCTTTACCTATACCCCCGCCGAGCCGCTGCCCACTGATCGACCAACCTTGATTGCCGTCCAAATTGCCGATCCCAGCGGCAACACCGCCCTCCAGCAGTGGTCTTTCCAGGTGCGGGCCACCCAGCTGACCCCGACACCCACACCTACCCCTACTCCAGAACCCACACCCACGCCGAGTCCCCAGGCTGGCGGAGAGCCTTCTCCTAGCCCTTAGGGAAAACTCAAGCCAGGCCTTCAACAGGCCTCAGTTCTAAGAGCTGCCTTCCCCTTAACCTCTACTAAATCTAGGGGGGAACAGGCTGGTTAGGATGTTAAGCTACTGCCAGTTGCGACTGGATGGGATCCATGAGCTCAGGGTTGCAGCCGTTTTTGCCATTGTGGCAAAGGGTTGGCTTTAGGTGGCTGGTGAGTGGGATGGGGTGGGCTGCTGCGGCGGCTGCAGTTGCTGCCCAGCAGTTTGAGTTTACTCCCCAAGCTCCTCAGCCGAATCCCGTTCCCACCCTGCCGCTGCTGAGCGCTCCATCTTCCCCCAGCTCTGCCACCCCCGATCCCCTGCCACCAGTGCCTCAGGTGCCGCAAATGCCGCTGGATCCCACGGCTCCGGCTGTGGCTCCGATCCCGGTGGTGCCCGTTCAAGCGGCCCCAGGTGGACAGGCTACGCCAGGCGAGGCCTATTCCTATCAACGGCGGCCCGACCTCAGTCCAGGGGGGAACCTGGCCGGGGCTGCGCGGGGCGAGCTGCCGGCGGGCACCCGTATTCCCCTCACGGTTTACCGCCCCATTACTTTTCAGCCTTACCAGGCCATCAGCACCAGTCTGGAGGTCTCCGAGCCGGTGCTGGATCGCTTTGGCCAGGTGGTGATCCCGGCGGGGAGCGTGGTGTGGGGCACCTTTGAGCCGGTTTACCAAGAACTGAAGCTTTCTGGTCGGGAGTCGGAGAGCGCCGATCCCCAAGAGCGGGTTGTCGGCAGCCGCTTTGTGGCCAACCGCCTGACCATCGGCTCTTCCACCTATCTCATTAGAGGCCAATCTGCACCCCTCCAGGTTGGGCTGGATCGCAACGCCGATATGGGTACTACCGTCGCTCGGGGGGCAGGCTATGGGGCGGCGGGCGGCTTAGCCTTGGGAGTGCTCACGGGGGGATGGGGCTTTTTGCCCATCTTGGCCGGCAGCCTCGTGGGAGCAGCCGCCAGCACTACCAACATCGACCGAGTGGTGACGCTGCAGCCCAATACCCTGGTGGAGCTGGAACTCGCCGAGAGCCTGATCATCCAGTAGCCTTGACAAAAAGCGGGCAGGAGCGGGTCGGTAGAGTAGAGAAGAGCCCCCTAGTTTGCCCCATGGCCTTCTGGACCTACCTCGTGCCCCCCTTGGCCGGGTTGGTGATTGGCTACTTCACCAACGACATTGCTATCAAGATGCTGTTCCGGCCCTACCGCCCCTACCGGGTTTTCGGCTGGCGCATCCCCTTTACCCCCGGCCTAATCCCGCAGAACCAGCCCCGCCTGGCTAGGCAAATCGCCAAAACCATCATGGGATCCCTGCTCACGCCGGAGGAGCTGCACAACCTGGCTCGCAGGCTCCTACAAACCGAGCGCATGCAGGCAGGGATCCGCTGGCTACTGGGGGTGGCTTTGGATCGACTGCAGGATCCCCAACACCAGCAGCAAACGGCGCAGGTGCTGGCCCGCATCTTAGCGGATTTGTTTAACGAGTCGCTGCCCCGCCTGGTGAAGGTGCTCGCCCGCCAGGAGACCTTCTTGGAGGGGCCAATTAACCAACTGTTCGACCAGGTGCTTCTAGAGCTGCGCCTTAACGCTGAGCAGGCCCGGCAGCTCTCGGAGTGGATCCTAAAGCAGGTGCTGCCCCCCAAGGTGCTGCGGCAAAACCTGGTGGACTTTCTCACCGATCGCAACATCGAAGCTTTGGATGAAGAATTTCGCGAACGGGCCACTGGCTCCTACTGGGTGGTGGCTAACTTATTTGGCCTCAAAAACGCCCTGCTGCGTCTGCGTACCTATTGCCTGGAGGATCCGGAAGGCGCAGAGGCCCTCTTGGCAGATCTGCTCAAGGACCTCAACGCCTCCCGCCGCTTAACGGAGATTCTGCAGAACCTCTCGCTGCAGAACCTACCCCTTTCTGCCGTACGGCAGTTGCGCCGCACCCTGCGCGACGGGATCCAAGACTACCTGCGCTCCCAGGGAGCCGAGGCCATTCGCAGTTTGGGAGAGAGTATTGATTGGGAAAAGGTGGCCAGCTTAGTGTTGGGTCGGCTGCGCAGTTCCAAGGCTGTTATGGCCTCCATCGACCAGATCAGTGCCGATCTTGCCTTGATCCTGGAGCGCTACCTAGAGCGCGACTTAGAATCTCTCATGATGCAGGTGATCCCCGTGTTGAACTTGGATCAGGTCATTGCCGATAAAGTCAACGCCACCTCCCCCGCTGAGCTGGAGCAGGCCATCCGGCAAATTGTGCGCCAAGAGCTGCAGGCCATCGTTAACTTGGGGGGGCTGCTGGGCTTTTTAGTGGGCTGTGTGCAGGTGCTGTTTTTGCTGAGGTAGCAGCTTCCCAAACCAGGAGCTTGGATGGGAGTTTTCGCTTCGGTTAGGATAGTGGAATGCGGTTAACAATTCTCCACACTTCCGATCTCCACGCCAACCTGCACCCTTGGAACTACTTTACCGGGATCCCTGCCGAGCACGGCCTGGCCAAGCTGGCCACTCTGATCAAGCGTGTGCGGGCTGCCAGCGAAGATCCGGTTTTGCTTATCGACAGCGGCGACACCATTCAGGGATCCCCGCTGGGCACCTACTATGCTCAGGTGGAGCGGGTTTCCCCCCACCCCATGGCTTGCGCCCTCAACGCCCTGGGCTATGACGCCTTCACCCCCGGCAACCACGACTTTAACTTCGGGCTCCAGGTCCTGCAGGATTTTGCAAGCGACCTCCGCTGTCCCACCCTCTGCGCTAATATCCTTCGCCACAACGGGGATCCTCTCTTCCAGCCCTACCTCATCCGGGAGGTGGCCGGGCTCCGCGTCGGCCTGGTGGGGCTGACCACTCCCCGCATCGACACCTGGGAGCGTCCTGACTATATCGCAGGGCTGCGCTTTGCCCCCCTGCTGGAAACTGCCCAGCACTATCTGGCCCTGCTGCGGCCCCAGGTGGACGTGCTGGTGCTGATTTTGCACAGCGGCCCCAGCCAATTGCCCCCTCTGCGTACCCCTGAGGGCTGGCTTAGCCTAGATCGCTCCGGCTGGGTCAGCAACAAGAGCTTGGTGGGGGAAAACGAGCTGCTGGCCTTGGCAGAACTCGAGGGCATTGACGTCATTCTCTCCGGCCATACCCACCAAACCATTGCCGGCTTGGGAGGGGCCAAAGCCCTGGTGGTGCAGCCCGGCTACTGGGGTAGCTACCTTTCCCACGTGTCTTTGGAGCTGGAGCGCCACGGCGGACGCTGGCAAGTGATCCGCAAAACCGCCCAGTTGCTGGCTGCGGAAGGGATCCCTCCCGATCCGCAACTCTTGGCCCTCACAGAACCCTATCACCAAGCTACCTTGCGCTACATCCGCCAGCCCATCGGCCACGCCCGTTGTGCCTATCGCGGGGGGCTGGCAGCCCGCTTGGGGGCCAACCCGCTGGCGGAGCTACTGCATCAGGCGCAACTGCAGGCAGTACGGGAGGCCGGCCTTTCGGCGGAGCTCTCCCTAGTCAATATCTGCAGCAATGCTGGGTTAGCGGCAGGCCCCATCTTCCTGCAAGATGCCTATAGCCTCACCGTTTACGACAACACCCTCTGCCTTGTGGAGATCACTGGCGACATCCTGCGGCGGGCCCTCGAGCAGACGGCTGGGTATTTTCGCCAGTTGGATCCCAACCATCTGCCAGAGGATCCTGCCGCCGTCGTGGCCCCCGAAGCCCGAGGCTACACCTTCGACCTCTATCACGGTATCAACTATTGCTTTGATCTCACCCGCCCAGTGGGCGATCGCCTGGTTAGTTTGCAATTTCGCGGCCAGCCGGTGCAACCGGATCAAACCTTTCGCCTGGTAATCAACCACTACCGCGCTGGTGGTGGCGGTGGCTACAGCATGTTCCAGGAAGCCCAAATGCTCTGGATCTCTGCAGAGAGCATCCGCGATTTTCTTGCTCACCACATCCGCACCCATTCCCCCATCCAGCCCATCTACAACTACAACTGGCACCTTATCCCCAACTTGGCTGAGATCTACTTTCCCCAGAGCTTGGACCGGTCTCAGGAGAGGCTGCTGGTGGGCTAAAGCAACTAGGGTCCCAACTGGCCGGCAGGGCAACCGGTAGAATACGATCAGCACAGAGCCTAGTTTGGCTAGCTGCAGCGGTAGTTTTGAGGTGCCAAACTGGGAACGTAATGCCACTGCTAAGTGCTTGTCCTCTTGTTGACCAACTTATGACTGCTGAAGAAAAGCAACCCATGCCTCCAGAAGATACCCACCCTGAGCTCCAGGAAGAAGAGCTCAACGTGGAAGCAGAGCTGGAGAAGCTTATTTTGGAAGACCGTGAAGCAGAAGTCGGCACCCCCGCTGGCGAGACTAGTGCTGAGGCTTCTCCGGATCTCAACGAAACTCTAAAGCAGCTCCAACAGGAGTTGGAAATAACGCGCCAGAAACTGAAGGAGAAAGAAGACTCCTACATTCGCCTTTATGCTGACTTTGAAAACTACCGGAAGCGTACTCAGCGAGAACAGGAGGAGCTCAGCCAAAGAGAACGGCGGAGATTTGTGCTGGAGATCCTGCCTGTTGTAGATAGCTTTGAGCGGGCCCAGCAGCAGCTAAGGATCGAGACTGAGCGCGAGCGGGAACTGCACAACAGCTACCAGAGTGTCTATCGCCTGCTGGTGGAATCTTTGAAAAAAATGGGTGTATCCCGCATGAAGTCAGTGGGCCAGCCCTTCGATCCCAGCCTGCACGAGGCCATAGCCCGCCAACCCAGCAGTGAGTACCCCGAAGATGTGGTAGTGGCCGAGTATCAGCCAGGCTACAAGCTGGGAGATGTGGTGATTCGCCATGCCCTAGTAGCCGTCTCTGCGGGTAGTCCCAGCCCTGAGCCCTCCCCCCCAGACGAGAGGGCCGACGCCCAGCCCGAGGCTGAAGGTAAAACTGCCCCCAATTCGTAGCAAAGCTGCTTTCTGGAACCCTAGACAAGTAGGGTCTACCCGCCTTCCCAAGGCTACAGTAAAGCTAGGGAGGTGAGAGCGCTACCGGAAGGTTTCTGCAGGATGCTGGGCAGAATGCTCTTAGGAGATCCCGGGAATCCATCCTGGGTTGGGATTTGCCACACGGGAAGAGGGGGCCATGGGTAAAGTTATTGGAATTGACCTGGGAACCACCAACAGTTGCGTGGCGGTTTTGGAAGGCGGTAAGCCCATTGTGATCACCAACGCCGAAGGAGGTCGTACCACCCCCAGCATCGTCGGCTTTGCCAAGAACAACGTCCGCTTAGTGGGCCAACTGGCCAAGCGCCAGGCGGTTACCAACGCGGAAAACACCATCTTCAGCATCAAGCGCTTCATTGGCCGTACCTTTGCCGAAACCGAGGAAGAGCGGAAGCGAGTTCCCTACAAGGTCATTCCCGGCCGGGACAACATGGTGGAGGTGGTTGTGCAGGATCGCGCTTACACGCCCCAGGAGATCTCCGCCATGATCCTGCAAAAGCTCAAGGCCGACGCGGAAGCCTATCTGGGGGAGCCGGTGACCCAGGCCGTGATTACTGTTCCCGCTTACTTTACTGATGCTCAGCGCCAGGCTACCAAAGACGCCGGCACTATTGCAGGGCTGGAGGTGCTGCGCATCATCAACGAGCCGACAGCAGCGGCTTTAGCCTACGGGCTAGACAAGCAAGATCAGGATCTGCGCATTCTAGTTTTCGACTTGGGCGGGGGCACCTTTGATGTCTCTGTGTTGCAGGTGGGCGGCGGCGTGTTCGAGGTAAAAGCAACTGCTGGCAACAACCACTTGGGCGGGGATGACTTTGACCAGCGAATTGTGGATTGGCTCATCCGCCAGTTTCTCGAGAAGGAAGGGATCGACCTTTCTCGGGATCGCATGGCCTTGCAGCGGATGCGGGAGGCAGCCGAGAAGGCCAAAATTGAGCTCTCCAGCACCCAGGTTACCCTCATCAACCTGCCCTTTATCACCGCCGACGACTCCGGGCCCAAACACCTGGAAGTGGAGCTGACCCGCGCCAAGTTTGAGGAGTTGGTGCGGGATCTGGTAGAGGCCACCGTAGAGCCTACTTTCCAGGCCCTGCAGGATGCCGGCCTCTCCCCCGAAGACATCGACCGCGTGCTGCTGGTAGGGGGATCCACGCGGATCCCGGCTGTCCAGGAGAAAATTCGGCAAATCTTCAACAAAAATCCCGATCGCTCCGTCAACCCCGACGAGGCAGTGGCCCTTGGCGCTGCCATCCAGGCGGGAGTATTGGGCGGAGAGGTCAAAGACTTGCTGCTGCTGGACGTGATTCCCCTCTCCATTGGCGTGGAAACCCTGGGGGGAGTGTTCACCCGCATCATTGAGCGCAACACCACCATTCCCACTAGCAAAACCCAGATCTTCTCCACTGCTACCGACGGCCAGACGGTAGTGGAAATTCACGTCCTGCAGGGGGAGCGGGCCATGGCCAAGGACAACAAGACCCTGGGCCGTTTCCAGCTGACTGGGATCCCACCAGCTCCCCGCGGGGTGCCGCAGATTGAAGTCTCGTTTGATATCGACGCCAACGGTATCCTCAAGGTCTCGGCCCGCGAGAAGAGAACCGGGATCGAGCAAAGCATCAAGATCACCAACCACGGCGGCCTCAGCAAGAGTGAGATTGAGCGGATGCGCCAGGAGGCCGAACTCTATGCCGAAGAAGATCGCCGCCGGCGCCAGTTGGTGGAAGCCCGCAACCAGGCAGATAGCTTGCTCTACAACTACGAGAAGACGCTGCAGGAGCACGGCAGTCGCCTGAGCGAGAGCCGCCTTCAGCGGGGGGCCCAGGCGGCGGGCACGTTGAGGGCATTGCTGGCAAATGATAACGTAGACTTAGCGACTTTGCAGAAGGCAATGGAAGAGCTAAGGGCAGCTCTCCTAGAGATGGGGAGCGAGATTTACGGTCCTCGCTAAGCGACTTGACAGATTAGCCTGAAGTAAAGTTGCAGTCAGATCTCTGGCCAGCTGTGTTTCCAGCCTAGTTTTCTGAAGCGTTTCTATGGCCCGCGACTACTACGAAATCTTGGGGGTTAGCCGTGGTTGCTCCAAGGAGGAGATCAAGCGCGCCTATCGCCGGCTAGCTCGCAAGTACCACCCTGATGTCAACAAGGAGCCTGGGGCTGAGGATCGCTTCAAAGAGATCAACCGTGCCTATGAGGTGCTCTCCGATGACGAGCTAAGAGCCCGCTACGATCGCTATGGCGAGGCAGGGCTAAGCGGAGCAGCAGCCAGTGGGTTCCAGGATTTCGGTGGCATTAGCAGTTTTGCTGACCTGTTTGAGAGCTTTTTCACCAATTTTGCTGGAGGGGGAGTCGGCTATACCCGTAGCCGCCAAGGGCCCGTACGGGGGGACGATCTGCGCTTTGACCTAAAGTTGGAGTTTCTCGAAGCCATCTTTGGGGGCGAAAAGCAAATTCGCATCAGCCACCTGGAGACCTGTCCTGTCTGCGGGGGCAGCGGCGCTAAACCAGGCATGGGTATGAAAGCCTGTCCCACCTGTGGTGGCATTGGCCAGGTGCGGCGGGCCACCCGCACGCCCTTTGGCAATTTTACCCAGGTTTCAACCTGTCCTACTTGTGGAGGTACCGGCCAGGTGCTGGAGGAGCCCTGCCACCACTGCCATGGGGAGGGGCTGGTCCAGACCACCAAGAAGCTGCGCATCAACATCCCCGCTGGCGTGGACAGCGGCACCCGGCTGCGGGTTGCGGGTGAAGGAGATGCGGGCCGGCGGGGCGGTCCGCCTGGGGATCTCTACGTCTACCTGTTTGTCGAGCCGGACCCCGACTTCCAGCGGGATGGCCTCACCATTTTCTCGGAGGTGCGGGTGAGCTATCTGCAGGCCATCCTGGGAGCCAAAGTCTCCGTGCCTACGGTAGACTCAAAAGCTGGCCTAGAGGAAGAAGCGGAGCTCATTATCCCGCCTGGATCCCAGCCGGGCACGGTGCTAACTTTGGAGGGCAAGGGAGTGCCGCGTCTTGGCAACCCAGCAGTGCGGGGTGACCACAAAATTACGCTGGTGGTGGAGATTCCCACCCGCCTCAGTCCAGAAGAGCGGGAGCTGCTCCTGCGCTTGGCTGAGCTGCAGGGGGAACGCACCAACAAGCGGGATGGCTTCTTGAGCGGACTGTTGCGCGGGCTGGCCCAAATGCCTGGCCACCGGGAGCGGGAGGAAGAATGATGGCAGAAACAGTTCCCCCCCAAGAGGTGAAGTTGGTTTTGGATCAGCGGGGGATCCCCTGCCCGCTCAACTACGTGCGGGCCAAGTTACGCCTAGAACGCATGGCGCCAGGGGAGCTGCTAGAGCTGTGGTTGGATGCAGGGGAGCCCTTGGAGCAAGTGCCCAAAAGTCTGGCGATGGCTGGGCATTCCATTGAAGGGCAACAAGCGGCGCCTGAGGGGCACTACATCCTCTGGGTACGCCGCGGGGACCTGGCATGAGCCACCTGCACCAGAACGGATTGCAACAAGCTGTCCAAAGGGAGAGGCAGGGATCCACCTGTACCGGCTGGGTGCGAGCGGCCCAGGCCAACTTTTATCGCGTGCGCATTGATCCCAAGCTGGCTGCCCTGTTTCCCGAGCTCAAGGCGCATTTCCCGGCTCAGAAGCCCACTCCGGCAGAGCTTCTCTGCACAGCACGGGCCAAGCTCAAAAAATTGGGGCAGCAGGTGATGGTGGGCGACTGGGTGGAGGTTAGCTTGCCGCCAGTTGCCGACTCTCTCTGGCCGGAGCGGGGGGCCATTGAGGCCATTTTGCCGCGACGCACTCAGCTGTCTCGGCCGGCGATTGCCAACGTGACCCAGGTCTTGGTGGTGGTAGCTCTGGTGGATCCAGAGCCTGAGCCCGAGGCGCTCAGTCGCTTACTGGTACAAGCAGAAGCCAGCCATCTGCGGGTTCAGGTGGTGTTCAACAAGAGTGACTGTGTCGAAGCGGCGGTAGCCGAGGAGTGGCAGCAGCGTTTGCAGCGGTGGGGGTATGAGCCTGTGGTGGTCAGCGCCCTTACTGGGGCCGGGCTCCCTGAGCTCTACCACCGTTGTCGGGATCAAATTTCAGTGGTAGTCGGTCCCTCGGGGGTGGGCAAATCCAGCTTGCTCAACCGACTGCTGCCGACTGTTCAGTTGGCTACCCAAGCTGTGTCGGAGAAGTTGCGCCAGGGGCGGCACACCACCCGCCATGTGGAGCTGTTTCCCTTGCCAGAGGGCGGTTGGATTGCCGACTCTCCAGGGTTCAATGCTGGCGAAGAGATCCCACCAGTTTCGCCTCAGCAACTAATACGCTGCTTTCCGGAAGTGAGGGAGCGGCTGGGCACCTGTCAGTTTCGCGATTGCCTGCACGATCGGGAACCGGGCTGTGGGCTGCGGGGGCTAGATTGGGAGCGACGCGCATTCTACCTGCAGCTTTTACACGAACTCCAGGAAGCGCAAGCGGCAAACTTTGCCCCCGCTCGTCCAGAGCCTAAGCGAAGCGGGGAAAGGCACCACCCTCCCTCCCGTAAGCAGAGCCGTCAGGAACTTGACTGGCAGGAGGATTGGCAGCCGCCGTCCGGTTCTTGGCCCTAGTGGATTGCTGCTGCTTGCTGCCTCTGGGGGCGGGATACCCCACCGTATAGACTGCGCTTGGCATGACCCAACTATCTCCTGCAAGCTCAAGGTGTCTGCCTTGCAAGCTGCAAAGCTAGATGCGACCTTAGAGGCTTTTGCCTAGGCCTTGCTTGCGCCAGCGGGACGGAGTCCTTGAGTTTAGAGGGGTAGTTTATGATGGTAGGACCTCCTGTGCCATGCTCCGCCAGAAATAGCTGTCGCCAACCCCAAGGCTTAAAACTCCCGCTGGGCAGCTCTTATGGTTTTCTTGGATCCCCTTGGCCCTGTCGTGCAGGAAATGCTGCAGGGCGGGTACGCAGACCGGGTAAAAAAGCTGGTTTACTTTACTTACACCCGCACTTGGGCAAACGACGCTGGCAAGCTAAGTGAGGAGGAGCTAAGGGCTCTGTTGGAGCAGCTTTGCCGGGAGAGTGCCACCCTTGAGGACTTAGGCCGGCGTTTTCGCGAAGCCATCAGTCGCCTTAACAAGAAGGCCGAATATGCCCGCGTTGCCAAACTCCTGCTGAGCAAGCTCCAGCCCCTCTACCAGTCCTCCCAGTCATCTCAAAGGGATCCCGGCAACCCCTTTCCCTCCTCAGCCAGGGCTCCTTCCCCTGGGGTAGCTCCTCCGCTTGGCCTACCGCTGGGCTACAGCGGCCTGCAACTGCGCAAGCAAGCCTACGATCCCTTTGAAGTGCGGGCTTGGGTGATGCAGCAGACCAGTCCTTTGCGGGCCAAGCTGGTTCTGTTCACGGCTTTGCACCACAAGCTGGAGCCCACAGTGCAAGGGTTGGCAGCCCTGAGGCGCTACAGCCTTGACGAATTGCTCAAGGCCCTCTATGACGCCTGCAGCTCCCCTCAGGAGCTGGAAGGGCGGCTGCAACAGGCAGTGCAGCAGCTCCAGGAGCCTGAGCAAGATGCCCAAGCAGCCAACGCTGTGCTGCAGATACTGCAGCCCCTCTATACCTACGTGCTTCCAGAGGCCGGGGCGGGTGGGGGACTGGCTGCCGAAACCTCCAACGCCAATCTCGACTGGCTAGATGGGGAAAGTGCCGCTGGTGGGGTGGAGGCCAGTCGCATCACCTGGTTAGAGCCAGAAATTCCGGAATGCGAGGAGGGCGAGCCTGAGGTTGCTCCTGTTTCTTCCCTACCTGGCCCTCCTGCCATCGCGGTCCAAGAGCTCCCAGAGCTCTGCCGCCAACTGCTGCAGCGCAGCGCCGGAGCCCTGATGGTTACTCTTGAGAACACCCTGAGCGACTTGGGCAATGCTTTAGACGAAAGCCTACAGGACGGGAATCCAGCCCACTACTTGAACCTCAAACACCAGGTGCTGCGCGGCTTTCTCAAGGAGGTAGAGGGATCCGCCGCCCTTTTCCAAGGGATCCTGAGTAAGCTGGAGCAATCGGAGTGGAGTTTGCTGCGGCCCGCTGGCCAGGGGGGACAGCCAGGGGAGATAGCCAAGATGCCGCTTCAGGTGGGGGGGGATCCCCATGCTGCTCTGCGGCAGGTGCTGGCCACCAGCGAGCTGGCGCGGCAAAAGCCCCAGTTGGAGCAGGAAGTGATGCGCTTGGTGCGGCACAGCATTGGCGCGATCAAAACCGCCATTGAAAATGCCCTGGACGAGCTGGGCCAAGCGTTGGACGAACAGTTCCAGAGCCGTCCTCCAGAAGAAGCCTTAATTCTCAAGTACCAGACCTTGCGCGCCTTTTTGCAGGAAGTCGAGGAGATCTCCAGCAAGTTCGCCGCCTTTCTAGCTCGCCTGGAAGAGGCGGAGCGCCGCCTGTTTGGTCTGGTTTGAAGGCCAAGTTTTCCCCGCCAACGCCAAGAGCCAGAGCCGGACCTCGTTAACGTAAGGTGCGGAATTCCCCACCGTCTATACGGTGGGGATGTATTGCTTCACAATTTCTAGGGAGCAAATCATGCCAAAGCCTAGCCCTTCCCAATACACTTTAGTGACCAGTATTTTGTTACAAACACTACGTGCAAGTGAATTCTAAAAACTGCGTCAGCCTCGCTTCTGAGTCTGCCATTCTCGATGCTACACTTTCTGTGGCTTCGACTAAGTCACAAAAGGTGACTGAAACTGTACTGGTAGTCAGGCGGCAGACCTTTCGGCTGTACCCCAACAAAACCCAAGAGCGGGCTTTGTTGTCTGCTCGCCGTTTGCACTGTTACCTCTACAACGCTTGTGTTGCTCACCGACGCTATGAGTACCGACGCAACCGCCGGACGGTTACTTACCTTGAGCAGCAGAACCTTCTGCCGGAGTTCAAGCAGGCGTGGCCGGAGTTCGCTCAACTCCACGCCCAATCTCTACAAGCTACAGTTAAGCGGGTAGATTTTGCCTATCAGCGTTTCTTCCAAGGGCTAAGCAAAAAGCCCAAGTTCAAGTCGATCAAGCGGTACTCCGGCTGGACCTATCCCAGCACTTCAGGGTGGAAAGTAACCAGCAATGGTAAGCATGGCACTGTTACTCTCAGGGACCTGGGCATTACCCTGAGGATGCGGGGCAAAGCCAGTCACGTTAGCGGGACGGAGTCCTTGGACTGGGGGAAGCCTACCACACTGACTATTGTCTACAAACCAACTTTGCGACAGTGGTATGCTTCCTTCACCGTAGAGGTGGAGGTACCTCGGCCTAGGTTTGGTTCCCGGTCAGATTTGAAGTATGAATCTATCGTTGCCTACGATTTGGGTACCGAAACGGCCATAACCTTATATGACGGGAGTGAGTTCTATGAGGTTGCTAATCCTCGGTTTACGCAGAGGAGTGAGGAGAAAGTTCGCAAGGTTGCCAAGCTCAAACGGCGGAAGCGTGCACCTAGGAAGGGGGTGAAGGCTTCTAGGAGATGGAAGAAAATCAACCGGCTGGAAGCTAAGCTCAAAGCCAAAGTTGCCCGTCAGCGTAAAGACTGGCAACACAAGGTTACCTCAGAGATTGCGCGTCGTTATGACATCGGGGTAACGGAAAAGCTCAACGTCAAGAACATGACCCGTAAAGCTAAGGGTAAAGGGAAGAAGCGCAAGGCCGCACTAAACATCTATTTTGTCGGTGGGGTTTGGTACGCTGAACCAAATGCTGACCTACAAAATTGAGCAGAAGGGTGGTTTGGTCTTGTTTCTTCCCACGCAAACCCTCAAGCCGTCTCAGCGCTGCCCGCAGTGTGGTGCAATTCACAAGGAGTGGGCAGAGCTAAGTAATCGTTACCATGTCTGTTCTGCCTGTGGGTTTGCGATACCGCGGGACAGGGGGACGGTGATGGTACTGTACAACGTTGCTACTAACCAGCAACCGGGGCTGGGAACCAGCCTCGTGAGTCTTGGATGCTTCAGCTCTACTTCACAGACCCGGTACACGGGATTGGACTCCGTCCCGCTGCCGCGAACGATGAAGCAACTGGGGCAGAAGAAGAGACAAAAGCTCTGCTGTCAAGCGGGTGAGGAAACCCCACCCGCCTGCGCGGTGGGGTAGTTCATAATGGCCCCTAGGAGCGGATAACCTTGCCATGGATGCCAAAGATCTGCTCCGGCTATACCGGGCGGGGCGCACTTCCTTCGTAGGCGAGAACCTGGCTGCCCTTGACCTCAGCCGAGCCGACTTGATTGGGATAGACCTCTCCCAGGCTAACCTCCAGGGTGCCACCTTCCTCTTTGCCTACTTGGGGCGGGCCAAGCTGACTAAGGCCAACTTAGTGAGAGCCAACCTCAGTGGAGCCAATCTCAACCAGGCAGACTTGAGCGAGGCAGATCTCAGGGATGCTCAACTGCACGGTGCCACTCTGCAGGGGGCGGACTTGCACAGAGCCAACTTGACGCTGGCCCTATTGATTGACGCCAACCTCATCGATGCAGATCTCCGCTGGGCCGACTTAACCAGTGCTAACCTGGAGGGGGCTTGTCTGCGGGGGGCCAATCTCCGTTTTGAAAGCCGCCGAGGGGCCGTGTTGCGCAGCGCCAATCTTAGCCGCGCTGATCTCAGGGGAGCCAACCTATCGGGCGCAGATTTAACCCGGGCCAATCTCAGCAGGGCCAACCTCAAAGAGGCCAGTCTAGTTGGGGCGCGGTTGCAAGGAGCCAGCCTGCAGCAAGCCTGCTTGCAGGGAGTCATCCTCAGCAATGCCGACCTGAGGGAGGCTCGCTGTCTAGGTGCAGACTTGCAGGGGGCGCAGATGGGAAAGGCCAATTTAAAGGAGGCGCTGCTTAGCCAGGCCAACTTGGCAGAGGCCAACCTCAGCGAGGCAAACCTGACAGGGGCCGATCTTTCCGCCGCCTGTCTGTACTCCGCCAAACTGGCGCGGACGGACCTGAGTCGGGCCAATCTAGCTGGAGCTGATCTGCGGTCTGCTAACCTTGTGGACGCCTACTTGGGCCGCACCAGCCTAGAAAATGCCGATCTCAGCAACGCCATCCTCACCCGCGCCGATCTAAGCACAGCCAACCTCAGCGGGGCCAATTTGCGGGGAGCTACGCTTCCCGATGGGCGAACTGGCTGAGGCGGGGATCCACCCCGTAAAAGGTGAGGTTTTCCGCTGTCTGAGGAGCACTGCAACCGCTACTCTACAGGGGGAGGGTGGAAGCAGAGGGAGCCGTGAAGAGCCGCCGATTTCTGTCCCTGCTGGATGCCCTTTGGGCCGAGCTGCCTTTGCCAGAATGGTTGCCGGGGGCGGGGGAGCGCGCTTGGCAGCAGGCAGTGGCTGCGCTGCTGCGGCTGTGGCAGGAGGTGGGTCAATTTGGCGTGGTTATTGGCGGGCCGGTACCCTGGTGGCCTCCCTGGGTAAGCGGGGATCCGCCGCCTGTGGACGCCGTGCAGTACCGCCCCCGCCAGCCGGCGCGGGAGGCGCCCTGGCTGTTTACTCCGGATTTGTCGCCTGAGTCCATCCTAGCCCCCGGCCAGACAGTGATCCCCCTGCTGCGCCCCGACCCGCTGGCGGAGGAGCTATTTCTACTGCTGCTCACTCCTGTTTTTGCCGTGATAGTTGCCCAGGGGTACCATCCCCACACCCGGCAAAGGGGAATGATGCTCTCTTTTGAGCCGGAGGTGGTGCAGCGGGCCTGGCAGAACCTGGAAGAGCGAGTGCACCAGGGCAGGCCCGATCGGCTAGCTGCTTGGAGGGATCTAGCTATCCACTATCCCCTGAGAAAGCCCCATGGGCGGGTGCTGGCCCGCTTTAGCAGCTTCCTCCTACTGGGTTCCCTAGCTGAGACGGGATCCCCCCCTGCCTGCCTGCCCCCCGCTAGGGCAGAAAAGGAGCCTGCCCCTAGGCCTTCTCCGCCACCAGCCACGGCCAAGAGGCCAACCCCTGCGTCTTCCTCTTCCGCTGCCTCGCCACGGCTCGAGTCCCCTGCCCGCGGCCCCTCCTCCACCCCCCAAGCCGAGCCAGAGCAAGCGGGTAGCCTTTCAGAGGCAGAGCTCTTGCGGGCCCTCATCCACGAGATCCAGACGCCCCTCTGTACCATTCGCACCTTGGTCAGCCTCATCCTAAAGCAGCGCGACCTGCCACCACGGGTGCGGGAATACGTGGAGAAGATTGACCGCGAGTGCACCGAGCAGATCAACCGTTTTGGACTGTTTTTCCAGGCCACAGAAACGGTCATGCCCACTGCCCCTCCGGGCGAGGGACGGCGGTTGCACCTGGAGCCAATTGCCCTGGTGGATCTAGTGCGGCAAAACCTACCCCGCTGGCAAGACCAGGTAGAGCGACGGGGATCCCGCCTGGAGCTGGAGATCCCTGATGAGCTACCCGATGTAGTTAGCGATCCCAAAGCCCTGGAGGCCGTGCTATTTGGCATTGTCGACCGCCTGGCCCGGAGCACCCCTGCCGGCAGCCACATCCGCGCCCAATTGCTTAGCGCTGGCGAGCTGGTTAAGCTGCAGTTTCAGGTGAACACCCCAGAGGGGAGCGACAGCCCCAGCTCGGAACTCAAGTCCCCTCAAGCAATTGGCCAGTTGCTGGTGGTGCAGCCAGATACAGGCGCTATTAGCCTTAGCCTGCCAGTAGCCCAAACCCTGTTCCGAGCCTTGGGGGGCTACCTAACTGTGCGCCATCGGGCTCGCCAAGGGGAAATCCTCAATATCTACTTACCCCGCCAGCTCTAGTTTGGATCCCAGCTCCAAGGAGATAGGGCTAGGATCATTGAGGTGCCCCAGGAGAGTCAAGAGAGGGGATCCATGCCGAGAGGGAAAAAAGTTGCCGAACCCCACCCAGAGCCCGAGCCTGTCTGTGGGGCCAGGGCTGCGAGGCCGGGGGAGAGGGTCACGCTGCCTGCCCAGCAGCTTTCCACCCTCATCCACCAGATGCGCAACCCAATCGCGACCTTGAATATGCTGGCCAAGCTGCTGCAAAAGCGCCTGCCCCCTGAAGATCGCAACCACTGGATTGGGCTCAGTATCGAGAAAGAGTGTAAGCGCCTGCAAGAGTTACTGGGCGAGTTCGAGCGCTTGGATGGAGCTCCAGCCCCCCTGCAACTCCGGCCCCTTGCCCTGGGCGAGCTGCTCCAGGAGTGGATCCCCCTCTACCAAGCCCTCGCAGAAACCCAAGGGCATCGCTTCCAGGCCATTCTGCCCTCCTGGCTGCCCCAGGTTCAGACAGATCCCCGTGCCCTCCGCCAGGTGTTGGACAACTTAATTGACAACGCTTGTAAATATACCCCTCCCCCTGGCAACATCCAGCTTAGGGTGGAGCTTAGCCCTGCAGAGGCAGCGGAAAATGCAAGCGGCTTCCCTCGGCAGGAGGTGTGGATTGCTGTCTGCGACAACGGCCCTGGCATCCACCCCGAGAACCTGGAGCGGATCTTCGATCCGTTTTTTCGTGCCGATCTCTCCAAGCCGGGGCAGGGGCTGGGGCTGGCCATCAGCCGCAACTTGGCCGCCCAAATGGGAGGGAATCTCCAGGTGGAAAGCTCCCCCCAGGGCTCCTGCTTCCGCCTTAGCTTGCCTACGGTCCAGTAGGACTTGCCTCCCAACCAAAGTTTTGCAAGCTACCTAGGAGCTGCCCTATGGCCTCTTCCGCCAACACCAAACCCGAAACTGCTGCTAGGCCAGTGGCCCGCATTCTGCTAGTCGATGATGAGCCAGGCCTACGGGAAGCAGTGCAAGCCTACCTTGAGGAGAGTGGCTTTGAGGTGATCCCGGCTGCCAATGCCCAGCAGGCCCTGCAACTGCTCAGCACGGCCCAGCCCCAGCTAATTATCTCCGACATCATGATGCCGGGCATGGACGGCTACCAATTTTTGGCCCAATTGCGAAAACTCGAGCCCTACAGTCATCTGCCGGTGGTGTTCCTCACCGCCAAAGGGATGACCGCCGACCGCATCCAGGGCTACCGGGCCGGCGTCGATGCCTATTTGCCCAAGCCCTTCGATCCGGAGGAGCTGGTGGCCATCGTCTCCAATCTCATTGAGCGCTCCCGCGCGGCCAGCCCTTCGGAGGTGGTTGCCCGCGAGCTGGCCTCGATTCGCGCCCTGCTGTCGGAGCGCACCCTTGCTGCTGCCCCTCCCCCCCAGCCCGCTGCCCCCAACCCCTTGCCTCCACCCATCAAGGTGGAGCTGACGCCGCGGGAACAGCAGGTGTTGGAGAAGGTGGCGGAGGGGCTGATGAACAAAGAGATTGCCAAACAACTGCAAACCAGCGTGCGCAACGTGGAAAAATACGTCACCCGCCTCCTCAACAAAACGGGCACCAGCAGCCGCACCGAGCTGGTGCGCTACGCCCTCACCTACGGCCTGATCCGGTTGTAGCCCTCACCCCTGGCCCCTCTCCCTTTGGGAGAGGGGAGAAGGATCTTACGGCTGTGGCTTGGGCGGAACGGTAACCAGCAGCTCCAGCCCAAAGGCGTGCTCCCCGGCGGGGTAGCTGGTGATCCCCACCCCATCGATGCGGGTCAGCAGCTCGCGGGCTTCTGGCTCTACGCTGGCCAGCCCACCCGGCAAGGCGGCTTCTAGAACCGTGCGGAGGCCTCGCCAATTCAGCAAAAAGTAGCCATAGTTGGGCTTGGGCAACTGGTTGTAGAGGGTTTTCAGCGGCTCGGTTTGAGGAAGCAGATGGCCCTGGCGTTGGGCAAGGCTTTGCAGTGCCGCCGTGCTGGTGGTAACCATCAGGTAGTTGCCTTCCCAGGCACGGGTTAGAAGCGGACGGTTAAACAAGGGATCCGCCCAGCTCACCTGGCCGCCGGCTTCTGTTACCTGGGCGCCGGACTCTTGGGCCAGCCGATCCAACTGGGCCAGAGCCGCGTTGGCCTTGTCTTTTTGGCTGCTCTCGATGATCAAAGCCGCCCCCATCCCTTGCAAAAGGGGATGGGCCTGCTCATCGGGCGCTACCAACAAGGCCATCTCCCCGTCCAGCCAAGCCATTAGGTCTCGATCCAAATCCAGGCGGGTGTTGGCGCGGAACTCGGACCGCAACTCATCCAGGAACTCTTTGGCCTGGGGATCCTTTTCCAGCTCCGCCACAGCCGCTTGCCAGCGTTGGGCAACCTGCTGGGTGGTGACTACCAGCAGGGCATTGCCGGGCAACCGCTGGATCAGCTCGCCCCGGGCCGGCTGCCACCTGCGCAGCAGGGGAGTTTGGGGATCCAGTTGGGTGAGTAGGCGCATCTGCAGGCCCTGCTCCCGCCAGTGGGCAGCCATAGCCAAAGAGCGCAGCGGCTGCAGGAATCCCAGCTCCACTGGATCCCAGTCCCGCGTCCAATCTCGGAAAGACTCGGGATCCTCCTGCAAAGCCTGGAAGTTGAAGTAGGCAAAAGCCAAGGTGCCCGGCTTCTGGTAGAGATCGCCCACGGCAGTGCGGAAGCCTTCGGCGCGGCTAATGGGCTCCGTCTCGCCGCGATAGACAGCAATCGCCTGCTCCATCACCTTGGGGTCGTTGGCCAGGGCCACGAAGCGGTTGCCAAACTCGGCCGTCACCCACCGTTCGCCCGGCTCTCCATTGGTTTGCACGTGGAGAGTTACCCCTTGCTCCTGGCGCTGCTCGAAGTTGGCCCCCTCCGCCTCTGCCTGTTGCCGCACTTGGGCCAGGAATTGCCTGGACAGATCGGCGTTGCGGGTGCTGGCTCCAAACAGGATCCCGGGCACCGGCTCCGCAGCCCCCGGCACTAGATTGGGGATCACCACCGCCAGCGTGAATTGATCCCTGGCCCAGGCCTGGATTTCCTCCCGGGAGAACTCCTGGCCGGCGCTAGCCCAAGCTTTGTCTGTCCAGCTCTCCCACTGAGCCAAAAGGTCAGGGTGGGTGCGCAGCGCCTCTTCTGGTTTGGTAGAAAAGGCCAGCACTAAGGGTGCTGACTGGGGCACCAGCGCCGTCTCCGGCAGGACATCGCCGGGCAACTGCACCTGGGGTGCCCTAAGCTGGCAGGAGCCCAAAAGCCAAGAGCTCCCCACTGCCATCAACGTGAGGGAGAGCGGACGCGACCGAGGAGGGAGGAGGACCTGCATACCACACCTGCAACGAGCCGTCCTCTTGAGCATAAGCGATGAACTCGAAGGCTGTCTGTGATCCCAGGCCCGTCCATGGAAATTAGTTGGATCGGGCGCGGGCAACCAGCTTATCCACGTATTCATTCCAGCGCAGACCTCGATGAGCCGGGAGCCAGACCACCCGCACCTGAGGGCATTGCTGTTTTAGTTGATGCAGCTCTTGCACCAGATCCAAGTTTTCCACCGGTCCGGTGCGCCGCCGCCACCCCTGGGCTGCCCAGCGCTCCATCCAATCGTTGTAGGTCTGCACACAGAGATGGGAGTCGCTGTAGATGGTGTCCATGCGGTTGTCCGGGGTATCGCGGCAGTATTGCAAGGCCCGAATGAGACCGGTCAATTCCATGCGGTTGTTGGTGCTGGCGGGATCCCGTCCCCAAAACTCTTCCACAATCTGGTTATCTTGAACCACCACCACCGCCCATCCCCCAGGTCCAGGGTTGGGAGAACATCCTCCATCGGTAAAAATGCCACTGCGGGGGCAATCCGCCAGCCGTCGCGCTACTTGGCGGTTGCCTAGGTGTGAGCTTTTGGCCATGATGGAATCCCTAACCGACAGCAGAAGCTACATTCTATCCTCCAGCTATTGAGTGTGGATGGCCCTGGAAAAGTATGCTTTCGCGCTACCCGCAGCATAAACTTGTAGAGGTACGAGAAGCCAAGTTGTCTGCCCAAAAAGCGCGAATAAAAACCCCCAGAAAAGCTGGGGGAGGAGTGGTGTGTTGAGGTGATGATTACTTGCATGATATCTCCTATAGCGGGTGGGGAGCCACAAATAGCAGGCAATCTGAGAAAGTGCAAGACACGAGCAATCCGGAGGGTAGAGAAGCCTCAGCTTTTATGCGCCCGCTGCCGACACGAGGGATGGTGTCAGGCCCAGATGGGCGTAAAGGCGGGAAAAGTCAAAGTTTGCTGACATGAGCTCCTGGATACAGCGGACTTTGACCTCTTCATGCAGGCGGATCCGGCCGAAAGCCCGCTCGATGCGGTTAATGGTGGTGAAGGTGTCCAAATCCACCGAGAGGATCGGTACTTCCAGCTCTTCTGCTCGAGACTGAATGCGGGGATCCAAAGGCAGCTTGCCGGTCAAGATGAGGCAGAGGGTGGAAGTTTCTAGGGCAGCCAGTTGAATGTCGGTGCGATCTCCACCCGTGATCACCGCCTTGTGCTCCAGCTTGCGGAAGTACTTCAAGGCGGAGTTGACGTTCATTGCTCCTACGGCAATGTTTTCAACCATTAAGTCCATCCGATCCGGGCAGCAGAGCACCTCCGCCTCCAATTGCCGCGCCAGTTCCCCGACGCTGATGCTGCGCAAAATGCGGTGGGAAGGCAAGATGCCCAAGACTGGGATCCCTTGGGCCTCGAGGAAGGGTCGAACGATGGTCTCTGCCGGCTCCATCTGGTCGGGCGGCACATCGTTGAGCAGCACGCCAGCCAGATGGGATCCCAGTTGGCGATGGGCAAAAAGGAGGACCTCAACAGCGAAGGGGGAATGATAGCGGTTGATTAGCAGCACCGGGGCACCTAGGGCTTGGGCCATTCTGGCCAAGGAGAGGCCGAACAGCTCTCCTTCGTAGAGATCGGCGGGGCCCTCTAGCAGGATTAAATCCGCAGACGATTCCGCGGCAAACTCCAGCAGAGGGGCAACCGAGCAGGTTGGCGCCAGCTGATTCCTTGAAAACTGCTGGATGTGGTCCAGCAAAGCCTCCTTGTCAAGCTGGAGGAGGAGGGGAGGCATCTGGTTTATCGCCAGCCCCAGACTCTCAGCCACAAAGTGCATATCTGGATCCATCCCTCCCCGGGAGCCATCCTCCCTAGCCCACGATCCAATTGGCTTGCCGTAGGTCACTTTCACCCCCTGCCGCTGCAGGTGCTTGCCCAAACCCAAGATGGCTGCTGACTTGCCGCTGTAGGGCTCGGTAGAACCAATTAAAAGGAACTTGGACACGGATGGCTCCTAGAACGCCAGAGACAGAAAACCCCGATCCCCAGTCTAACGAAGACTGCTTTAACTAACCGATTAAGATTGCCTCTTCGGGGTAGGTCACTAACTGACGGGGCTGCTGCTGGGCCAAAGCTAGGACAATTGTCAGGGCCCCCAGCCGGCCCCAGAACATCACCAAAACAATGATGAGCTGGCCAAACCAGTTGAGGCTGCTGGTAAACCCCACCGAAAGGCCACAGGTGGCAAAGGCAGAGATCACCTCAAAGAGCACTGGAGCCAGCTCGCTATGGCTATGGGTAATCAGAATCAGCCACGCTGCCAACAGCACGACAAACAGGGAAACCGTCAGCACTGCTGCCGCTTTGCGCACCATTGAGGGATCCAAACTGCGCCCGGCAATCTGGGCGCTGGGCAGGCCGCGGGCATAGCCCCACAGAGCCAGCACCAACACCGCCAAGGTGCCGGTGGTCATGCCACCTCCCATGGAAGCCGGAGCTGCCCCAACAAACATGAGCGCCATCAGCAACAACTGACTGGCTGGGGTCAGATCCTCAATGGGGATCCCGGCAAAGCCGGCAGTGCGGGCCGAAACCGACTGAAAAAACGTCAGGCCCAAGCGACGGGGCCAGCTTACCTCCAGCAGCGACCCGCCGGGCAAGCTTTCGGCCAAGAACATGCCCAGGCCGCCCGCGCAGAGCAAGACCACCACCACAACCAGAGTGATGCGGGTGTGCAGGGAGGGGCGGTGGCCCCGCGGCCAGGTCAACAAATCCGACAACACGGGGATGCCCAGACCGCCAATAAAAATGAGAGTGCCCAAGATCGCTAGCGACAGGCCATCGGTAGGGATCCCCTCCTGCCCAAATAGGTCAAACCCGGCGTTGCAAAAAGCGGAGACGGCGTGAAAAATGGCCAGAAAAACCGCCCGACCTGGCCCGTAGAGATCCCGCCAATGCACCCAGAGCAGCAGGGCCCCCCCTAGCTCGATGAGGGTGACTCCAATCAGAACCCGCCGCGTCAATTCCAGAATCGCCCCCGGGTCGATGAGGCCTAGGGAGTTGCACAGGGCTAGGCGGTTGAGCAGAGAAATGCGCCGCCCAAGCAGTTGAAAGACCACCACCGCTAGCACCATGAAGCCCACGCCGCCAATTTGGATGAGGAGCAGCAACAGGATCTGGCCCAAGAAAGTGAGATCCTCTGCTGCCACAATTGTCGAGAGTCCCGTTACGCTTAGGGCCGATGTGGCTGTAAACAGGGCCTCACTCCAGCTCAAAGGCTCCTCGCGCCCGATCCCTGGCAGCTTCAGCAGCAAAGTCCCCACCACCACCAGCAGGCCCAGTCCCACCACCAGCCGTGAGGGCGGTGGTAGCGGCCGACGCCTGTCCCCCACCAGGAGCCGATGCCAGCGGTTCGCTGCAACTGCAGGGAAGGGAGGCAGAGCCAAGCCTGGAGCAACCGACCGACGGGCACCCTCCGGCCTGGGGGACACCCCTGCCTCAGACTCCCTGGAGCGCGACGGCGGGGCGGCGTCCTCTTGCATCGCCTTCCTCCCTCACATCTCATTCAGCCGCGAGATGTTGGTGTTGGCCCCCAGCACCACCAGCAGATCCCCCTTCTCCAGCCGGTAGTCAGCTGGCGGCGAGACCACCAGCGATTGTTTTCGCTTCACTACCAAAACTGTGATGCCAAAGCGGCGGCGCAAGTCCGACTCCGCCAGCGTATGGCCCACCAGGGCCTCCGGCACCTCCAGCTCCGTAATGCTATAGCCCGGCTCCAGCTCCAGTTGGTCCAGGATCCCTGGGGCTGTTAGCACCTGCGCCAAGCGCCGCCCTGCCTCTTGCTCTGGCAACACCACCCGATCGGCCCCTACCCGCAAGAGAATCGAACGCTGCCGCTCCGTCGAAGCCTTGCAGATAACATTGCGTACCCCCAAACTCTTAAGGGCTACCGTCGTCAGCAAATTGCTCTCAAAATCACTGCCGATGGCCACCACCACCGTGTCAAAGGAGAGAATGTCCACCGCCCGCAGGGCATCTTCATCGGTGGAATCCAGCGCCACCACCTGAGTCAGCTGATCTGCCAAGCGCTGTACAATTTCTCGGCTGCGGTCGATCCCCAAAACGTTGTGCCCTCGCTCCATCAAGGTGAGGGCTAAACTTGTGCCAAAGCGTCCCAACCCAATTACCGCATACTCCCGCTCTGCCCGCCCCATCCGCTCCCATGCTCTAAAACCAACCATCAATCATAAGCCATGCAGCCGGGCTGGGTAGGGCTGCAGCTCTAAGCAGACTCCGGCTGGGGCAAGGTGGAGGGGTGAGGGATCAACTCGCCCGTAGAGCGACGCTCCACCATCTCGGCGGTGATGCGCACGTGCTTGATGTCGCGGCGAGAGGGAACCTCGTACATCACGTCCAGCATTAGCTCTTCCACAATGGCCCGCAGCGCCCGTGCCCCGGTTTTGCGGCGGTAGGCCTCCTTGGCAATGGCAGAAATGGCAGCTGGCTCAAACTCCAGCTCCACTCCGTCCATGCGCAACAGCTTTTGGGCCTGCTTGAGGATGGCATTTTTGGGCTGCGTCAAGATGGCCTCCAGGGCTTTTTCGTCCAGGGGATCTAGGGTGGCCACCACCGGGAGCCGACCAATGAATTCAGGGATCATGCCGTACTTGATCAAATCCTCTGGCTCCAGGGCCTTGAGGGCATTGGCCAAGCGTTGCTCGCGGGTAACTGCCAGCTGATCCCCTGGTTTAATAAAGCCCACCGATCTTTTGCCGATGCGCTGCTCGATGATCTTCTCCAGGCCAACAAAAGCACCCCCACAGATAAAGAGAATGTTGGAGGTGTCCACTTGAATGCAATCTTGGTAGGGATGCTTGCGACCTCCCTGCGGCGGCACGTTGGCAATTGTCCCCTCCAACATCTTCAGCAGGGCCTGCTGGACGCCTTCTCCGGAGACGTCGCGGGTAATGGAGGGGTTTTCACTCTTGCGAGCAATTTTGTCAATCTCATCAATGTAGACAATGCCACGTTGGGCTTGCTCCACATCCATATCGGCTACCTGCAGCAGGCGCAGCAGGATGTTTTCCACATCCTCCCCCACATACCCAGCTTCCGTGAGGGTTGTGGCATCGGCAACGGCAAAAGGCACATCCAGCAGACGGGCTAGGGTCTCGGCCAGCAGGGTCTTGCCAGAGCCCGTAGGGCCAATGAGAAGGATATTGGACTTTTGCAGCTCCACCTCCTCCAGCTCTGCCAACCCAGTGCTGCCAGGGTTGGCTTTGGCGGCTAGCCGCTTGTAGTGGTTATAGACGGCTACCGATAGGATCTTCTTGGCCTTTTCTTGGCCAATTACGTACTGGTCGAGATACTGCACAATCTCCCGAGGCTTCGGCAACTGAGCCAAGGAAGGCAAGCTGCGGGAAGGCTTTTTAGGAGCTTCCCGACGGTTGGCAGCAGGGGCTGCGGCTGCCGAGCTGTTGCCGTTGTAGAGTTCCTCCTCCAAAATTTCGTTGCACAGCTCCACACATTCATCGCAGATGTAGACCCCTGGCCCTGCAATGAGCTTGCGCACCTGATCCTGAGACTTGTTGCAGAAAGAACACCTCAAGTGGGAGTCCTGCTTGGCCATGGGATCCTCGTCGCTAGTGGCTGGTGAAGTGGGTATCCGAAAGGGAAGTGGGCGTTCCCTCGCCGCCGCGAGGGAGGAATGGACTATAGCCGAGTTAACTCCCCTAGTCTAACATTTCCCTCGCCAGGGATCCCTCCTAGTCCCCCTTGGCTTGCTTAAGCCTATAGGAAAACCGCTCGACTTGACGCCGAGCGGCGGATGGTGTGAGGAGTGAACGGAAACATGCGTCTCCGCTACTTCCATGATAGTGGAACACTACTGCCTACCGCCAAGAGGGCCTTAATCCAAAAGGGGAAGGGACTGTCCTTGTTCCGTCCGCTTCCCCCTCTGGCGTCCACTCCTCACAGAATCGAATGATAAACCATCTCCAAGGCTAGGACAAGCTGGGCTGCCCAAAGTTTTTGAGGTCCGCCCCTGTCAAGGAGGCAGATTACCGCCCTCTAGGGCCAACAGCTCGGCTTCGCTCAGCAAGGGGATTCCCAGTTCTTGAGCCTTTTTGAGCTTGGAGCCAGGGTCTGAACCCACTACCACATAGTCCGTTTGGCGGCTAACGCTGGTGGTTACCTTGCCGCCGCGGCTTTCAATCCAGGCCTTGGCCGCTTGGCGCGAGAGAGTGGGCAGGGTGCCGGTAATCACAAACTTCTTCCCAGCCAGCACCTGAGGAACAGCAGGGGCCTTTTGCCGCGGTAGGGCGGGGATCCCCAGCTCCCCCAGCTCCTGCAGCAGCCGCTGGTGGGCAGGATCGGCAAACCAGCTCACCACCGCCTCGGCAATTTCTGCCCCTATCCCGTAGATTTGGGCGATGGCCTCAACGTTAGCCTGGGCTAAGAGCTCTGGGGTAGGGAAATGCCGGGCCAAGATCTGGGCCGTCACCACGCCCACATGGGGGATCCCCAAGCCGTAGAGCACCCGCTCCCAGGGCTGTTGGCGGGAGCGCTGGATGGCCTGCACCAGCTTCTGGCTGGAGCGGGATCCCATCCCCTCCAAGCCGGCCAACTGTTCCGGGGTGAGGCGGTAGAGATCGGCCACGGTGCGCACTCCTAGCTTTTCCACCAGCTGGGCCACCCGCTTTTCCCCCAGGCCTTCGATATCCAAAGCGTCGCGGCTGGCCCAGTGCTGCAGTTGCCCCCGGATCTTGGCCGGGCACTCCGGATTGGGGCAACGGGTTATCGCCTCACCAGCAGGGCGAACCAAGGGGGTGTGGCATTCGGGGCAGTGGCTGGGCAAGCGGTAGGGAACGGCGTCGGGGGGACGCAGCTCCTTAAGGATTCTCACCACCTCGGGGATGATTTCCCCTGCCTTGCGCACAACGGCCGTGTCGCCGATGTGCACATCCAGCTCCTCTAGGCGATCAGCATTGTGCAGGCTAGCGCGGCTGACGGTGGTGCCAGCCAGAAGCACTGGCTCCAGCTCCGCCACCGGGGTGACGGCTCCGGTGCGGCCTACGCTGGCCACAATGGCCCGGATGCGGGTGGGAACTTCCTGGGCAGGGTATTTGAGGGCAATGGCCCAGCGGGGGAATTTTTGCGTAAAACCTGCTTCTTCCTGCAGCCGCAGGGAGTTAAGTTTAACCACCACGCCATCGCAGGCATAGGGCAGCTGAGCCTGCCGCCACCGTTCGTAGAATTGGGCCACCTCTTGGAGGCCCCGACAGATCCGGGAGAAGGGATTGACGGGCAATCCCAGTTCTTTCAGCCACTGCAGACACTCCCACTGGGTTTGGGGGGGATCCCCAACTGGCCACCCCTCCGGCCAGTGGAGGGCATAAGCAAAAAAGCTGAGCTTGCGGGCAGCAACAACGCGGCTATCCAGCTGACGCAGGGTGCCAGCGGCACAGTTGCGCGGGTTGGCAAAAGGGGGATCCCCTGCGGAGCGGCGCTCCCGGTTGATGCGCTCGAACTCAGCAATGGGAAGATAGGCCTCTCCCCGCACCTCCAAGACCGGCGGGGGATCTGCCGTTGCCAGGCGCAGGGGAATGGAGGGGATGGCGCGGACATTGGGGGTGATGTCTTCGCCCAGCTGGCCATCGCCACGGGTGGCCCCTCGCTGTAGCAGCCCATCCACATAGGTCAGGGCCAGGGCCGCGCCGTCGATTTTCAGCTCGCATACGTACTCCAGCTCCCCTTCTTCAGGAGTACGCCCCAGCAGCCGCAGCAGGCGCTCCTGCCACTCCTTGAGCTCTTCCAGGTTGAAGGCATTTTCCAAGCTGTAGAGGGGAATGCGGTGGGAAACAGTGGGGAAGTGCTCGGCGGGTTTTTCCCCTACCCGTTGGGTAGGGCTGTCGGGGGTAATCAGCTCGGGGTAGGCCTGCTCTAGCTCCTGGAGCTCGCGGTAGAGGCGATCATAAACGCTGTCTTCCAAGATGGGGGCATCGTGGACGTAGTAGGCAATGCTGGCCTTCTGTAGCAGAGCACGCAGCTCGCGGGCACGTTCTTCCAGTTTGGGATCCATACCGTCGTATCCAGCTAGCCCCTAGGGGGAACTAGAGTCTTGCTCTACGCTTGTTTTAGCAGCCTTGGGGATCTCCTCCGGCCTAGCCGCCCATTTCTGCCCCTGCAGGTAGTGGTAAGCTTGGGCAGCAGCAGCCATTTCCGCCGCCTTCTTGGAGCGGCCCTCGCCGCGGCCCCAGCATTGGCCTCGGCCCCAGACTTCCATGGTGAAGCGGGGCGGGTGTTCCTGGGCAGCCACCAGGCGATACTCTGGCAAAATGCCCCACCAGCGTTGGGTCAGCTCCTGCAGGGCAGCTTTGGGGTTACGCCGGGTGGGATCCTGGAACCACTGCTCCACCCGTTGGCGAAAGTAGGGATCCAGCCAGGGATGGAGCCGAGACAGGGTGTGGATGCCCCAGCTGAGGTACAGGGATCCCAGCAGGGCCTCAAAAGCATCCGCCAAGCGGCGCGCCCGACCAGCCAGGTCGTTTTGGCAGCTAGATCCCAGCTCGAGGTAACGCTCTAGGCCATGCAGATCCGCCAGTTCCGCTAGGTAAGCATCGCTGATGAGATCGGAGCGAATTGCGGTGAGTTCTCCTACTGACAGGTGAGGATAGGACTGGAACAAGAACTCGGTGGCCAAAACCCGTAGGACGGAATCCCCTAAAAACTCCAGCCGGTCGTTGTTGCACTGGCCATCTCGGGAAGGATGAATCAAAGCCTGATCCAGCAAATCCCAGCGCAATTGCTCTAGCCAGGTGGGATCTTTGAACCCTAAGCGAGCTAGCAACTGCTCCAAGGAGCGGCGACGAGGTGAGATGAGTTCAACCATACAGCCCAAGCCCGACTTGCAGCACCTTGACCCAGGAGGGCAAAAAGGGAGAAGGCGACTTAACCCTCCTAGGCGCTGCCTTTTAAGTTTCTGTCCAACTACATTAACAGCCATCACTGGCGATCGCGGTAACGTGGGGATATGGCCTGTCCCCTCTAGCAGCGGCTCTAAAGGCAGGCAAAGAGTGAGGTCTCATGCTGCCAAGTGGCTCCAAAAACTCCCCCCAGCCGGGGGCGCCGTCCGGGCAAGGAGATTTAGTTGGGTCTGGGGCTGAGTCGCCAGGCCCGCGGAGTACAGCCACTGCTCCCTACGTGGTGCTGCATGGCCATTTCTACCAACCACCGCGCGAGGATCCCTGGTTGAACCGCATTGAGCGCCAGCCCAGCGCTAGCCCTTTCCACGACTGGAACGAGCGCATTTTGGCGGAGTGCTATCGGCCCAACGCCTTTGCCCGCATTCTTGATGAGCAGGGGCAGGTGGTGCGCATTGTCAATAACTATGAGTTCATGAGTTTTAATTTCGGCCCCACCCTCCTCTCCTGGCTGGAGGAGCACGACGTTGAGGTCTACCAGCGCATCCTGGCTGCCGACCGCGTCAGCGCCGAGCGGCTGGAGGGACACGGCAATGCGATTGCCCAGGTCTACAACCACGTCATCCTGCCCCTGGCCAACGAGCGGGACAAGTACACCCAGATCCGCTGGGGGATTGCCGATTTCCAGCATCGCTTTGGCCGCTTCCCCGAAGGCATGTGGCTGGCGGAAACCGCCATCGATGCAGCAACGGTTAAAGCCCTGGTCGACTGCGGGATCCGCTTTGTTATCCTCGCCCCCAGCCAGGCGCAGTGTATTCGTCCTTTGGGGCAAACGGAATGGATCGATGTCAGCCAGGGCCAGATCGATCCCAGCCGGCCCTACCGCTGCTTTACCCCGGATCGCAGCGGCTACCTAGATGTTTTTTTCTTTGACGGCCCCATCTCTCGGGATCTTGGCTTTGGCGATATTGTCTACAGCACCCAGGCGCTGGCGGAGCGGCTCCAGTTGGCCATTCGCCCTGGCCGAGAAGTCCAGTTCATTAACTGTGCCACTGATGGCGAGACCTTTGGCCACCACAAACGCGGCACCGAGCGTACCCTGGCCTATGCTTTCTGCGAGGAGTTTCCCCGCCGGGGCTGGCAGGTGGGCAACTACGGCCATTTCCTTAGCCACCATCCCCCCACCTGGGAGGTGCAACTCAAGCCAGTTACGGCCTGGAGCTGCGCCCACGGGGTGGGGCGGTGGTCGCGGGACTGCGGCTGTGGGGCAGTTCCAGGCTGGCACCAGCGCTGGCGGCAACCACTGCGGGAGGCTCTCAACTGGCTGCGGGATCAGTTGGCGGAGATCTACGAGACGGAGGCCAAGGCCTACCTGCGGGATCCCTGGCTGGCCCGGGATCGCTACATCGAGGTGATCTTGGATCGGGAGCGCTGCGAGGCGTTTTTGCAGGAGCACCAGAGCCACCGCCTCAGTGCCGAAGACCGGGTGCAGGTGCTGCGCCTGTTGGAGATGCAGCGCTACAGCCAACTGATGTTCACCAGTTGCGGCTGGTTCTTTGAAGAGATCTCTCGCCCTGAGGGGGTGCAAATCCTGCGCTATGCAGCGCGGGCCATTCAGTTGGCAGCAGCAGTGACGGACGTGGATCTAGAGGAGGAATTTCTGCGCCGCTTGAGCAAAGCCCCCAGCAACCTCGAGCTCTACAAAGATGGCCGAGGGGTTTACCAGGCGCTGGTGCGCCCCTGCCTAGTTAGCCCGCAGCGGCTGGTGGCTCAGCACGCCATGCTTTCCCTGGTCAACACCATGCCTCGCTCCTCCGGGTATGTGCTGGAGCCGCTGGATCAGGAGCGCCTAGCTATAGGGGGATCCACACTGCTGGTTGGGCGGGCGAAGCTCTCTTTTCCCACCACCTTTGAGGAGCATGACCTCATCTACGCTCTCCTCCACCTGGGCGGCTGGGACTTTCAATGTGGCGTCAAGCCATTTACAGGGCGGCGCAGCTACGAGCAGTTGAAAGCTCGCCTGCTGTCTGGAGCCCACAGCCGCATCCAGCTGGTCCTAACCCTGCAAGAGCTGTTTGCCCCGGAAACCTTCGACCTCAACGCTTTGACGGAGGAAGATCGGCAGCAGATGCTGCGCTGGTTAACCCAGGATACCCTGGATCGCCTAGCCCAGCTCTACCGCCAAACCTACCTGGAAAACTACGGGGTTTTGATGGCTTTTCGGGCCGATGGCCTGCCAATTCCAGAGGAGCTGTTGGCTGCTGCGCAGATCACCCTCAACCAGCGCCTGTTAAGCAGCTTGCGAGCGATGGAAATCGAAGAGGGCAAGCGGGATCACCTGCTGGAGTTGCGGGCCATTGCCCGCGAGGCGGAGCAGTTGGGGTGCCAGTTGCGGCGGGAAGAGGCGGCCCGCGTCTTGGATCGGCTCTTGCAGCGGGGGATGTGGCAGTTGGCCCAGGCAGCCGACTTGGAAACTCTCAGCGAACAGCTCCACAACCTAGAAGAGTGGCTGCGCCTAGCTGCCGATCTCAACCTGCCTATCCGCCTGGATCGCCTCCAAGAGCTCTACCTGCTGCGCCTAGAGCGGCAGCGATTAGAGGCGCTCTGCAGGGATCCTGGGATCCCTGGCGAAGTCCTCCACCGCTTGCTGCGGCTGGGGCAACAACTTCGCATCAATGTTGCTGCCTGTCTCCAGCACCTACTGCCTCCAGCAACTGCTGAGGGCTAGCTCCCATCGGGATGACAGGATTCGAACCTGCGACCCCTTCGTCCCGAACGAAGTGCGCTACCAAGCTGCGCTACATCCCGCAATCCCAAGGCGCACCAATTTTAGCACAGTAACGTCCTCCCAGGCCTCATGCCAACGCCTAGAGGACAAGCTTCCTGGCTTACCCCACCCTCTGCGGGATCCTCTAGTCCCTCCCCAAACAGACACGGGAGGTGCCGCCTTTCGGCAACGCCGTTTTGTCCATTACCCTCGTAGCGCGGGGAGGGCTGTATCCCGACCCTGACCTTGCAGGGACAGCGCAGGGCTCATCCACCCCCGTACCCCCACCAGCTCACTGGCCAAGCGCGATCCTTGCTAAGCCAATTTGCGCTAAGCTGCAAGAGCCCACCTTTCCGTAAGTGAGAGGTATGCATCCCCCCAAGGGTTTCAGCCCCTCGCAGCCCGAAAAACAGGCAGCAAAAGCCAAAGCCGCTAAGCGCAAGGAGGCGGCTAAACGCTACGACGAGCTGAAAGCCAAGGGAATGCCCGAGTTTACCATTTTCGCCCGGCGCCGCCAGGTCCCCTCTGGGCAACCCAACCCTTGGTTGCCGGTGGGATCCCTAGCGGTCAGTCGCTCCAGCGCCATCCACCAGGCCATCTTCCAAAACGAGGAAGAGCTCAAAAAAGCAGCCGTCCGCCTCTTTCCCCGTCTTAGCAAAGTCAAAGACGAGCTGGAGTTTGGCTTTCGCCTTAAGGACAAAGAGTTTCAAGACGAGCCCATTCAGGTGGCAGTTCGGCCCCAGCCTTCGCCCCTTCAGAGCTGGATAGACAGGGTGCGCAAGTGGCTGGGCCTGGGCAAAAGAACTACCCAAGCCTCCAAGAAAGGCTAAGCCGTGGCAAAGGCTTTGGGTAGCCAGCTCAAAATCAAGGGGTTGACAATCTCTGGGCGCTCGTCGTGGGGGCAATGGCCCGTATCGGGAAGAGGGAAAAATTGGTAGTCGATCCCCTGCACATGGTTTTGAAAGCCGCGGCCCCGTTCAATAGGGGTCCAGGGATCCCGTTCGCCCCAGATCACCAGCAGCGGGCAGCGCACCTGGGGCAGCAGCGCTTCGGGGGTGGGGCCAGGGGGAGCGGTGAGAATGGCCGCCAACACCTGCTGCGCTCCCACGTCACAGGAAGGGGCGTAGAGGATCTCCACCAGCTCGTCAGTGATGGCCGCAGGGTTGCAGTACACCTGTTCTAAGGTGGCGCGGATCCGCTGCCGCTGCCGCAGCCAATTAAACAGCAGTGGCCCCGTGACTGGCGAGGCCACCAGAGCAGTGAAGGTGGCCATGAAAACGCGGGCCATCGGGCTGAGCTCGTGGGAGCGATGGTTGAGGCCGCCGGCACAGTTGAGCAGCACTGCCCCTGCGGTCAGTTGCGGGTGCTGGGCGGCCATGAGCAGGCTAAGCAGGGCGCCGATGGAATTGCCAATAAACACTGCCGGCTGCCGCACGTGCTGCTGCCAAAAATCTGCTAGCAGCTCGGCCCACAGTTCTAGGCTGTAGGCAAGAGCTGGCTTGGCCGAGCCGCCAAACCCCAGCAAATCCAAAGCATAGACCCGGTATCCCGCCGCCGCTAGCACAGGGATGTTGTGCCGCCAGTGGCCAATGGAGGCCCCAAAGCCATGCACCAAAATCAGTGGGGAGCCAGATCCCTGGACGACGTAGCGAATGGCGTGACCCCGCCAGCTCCAGGTTTGGGGAGCAAAAGGGGCAATGGGATCGGCTGCCAAACTAGCAGGAGGAGCAGTGAACACAGCCAGAAAAATGTGGGTTCCTACCTCCTCATCCTACCGCCACTCTCGAGTGCCCTTCTCTGCTGGCCATCGCCCCCACTCCCTTTCTCCGAGGGGATCTGGCTTCTTGGCAAGACTCTCAGGTAACCACATCCGGCTGCTGCCGGCCGGTGCGAGCGCGGATCTGGGCGAAGTGATCCGCCAGTTGGATTAGCTCGGCTAGGGCCACCTGGGGATCCAGGCCATGCCGGCTGGGATCCGGCTCAAATCGCTCCAAGTACACCCGCAGAGTGGCCCCGTGGGTGCCGGTGCCGGAGAGGCGGTAGACGATGCGGGAGCCATCCTCAAAGCCAATGCGGATCCCTTGGTTGTGGCTGGTGCTGCCGTCCACCGGATCCGTGTAGCTGAAGTCATCGGCATAGGCCACCGTCTGGGAGCCAAAGCGCTGCCCCACCCAGCTTGTCACGGAGCGCCGCAAGTGCTCCATCAGCTCCTCGGCCACCTCCACCGGCAGCCCCTCGTAGTCGTGGCGGGAGTAGAAGTTACGCCCGTAGGTGCGCCAGTGCTCTTCCACAATCTGCCGCACCGACTGCCGTCGCACAGCAAGGATGTTCAGCCAAAAGAGGACAGCCCAGAGGCCATCTTTTTCGCGGATATGGTTGGAGCCGGTGCCGAAGCTCTCCTCGCCGCAGAGGGTCACTTTGCCGGCATCCAGGAGGTTGCCGAAAAATTTCCAGCCGGTAGGAGTCTCATAGCAGGGGATCCCCAGCTTGGCTGCCACCCGGTCTGCCGCCTGGCTGGTGGGCATGGAGCGGGCGATCCCGGCTAGCCCCTCCCGGTAGCCGGGCACTCGCTGGGCGTTAGCCGCCAGCACGGCCAAACTGTCGCTGGGAGTTACGTAGAACTGGTGGCCCAGGATCATATTGCGATCCCCATCGCCATCGGAGGCGGCGCCGAAATCCGGGCCGTCCTCCCGAAACAGCAGCTCCACCAGGGCGCGGGCATGCACCAAGTTGGGATCGGGGTGGCTGCCGCCAAAGTCCGGCAGGGGCTGGCTGTTGAGGACGCTGCCCGGCGCTGCCCCCAGGCACTCTTCCAGGATGGTGCGGGCATAGGGGCCGGTGACGGCGTGCATGGCGTCGAAGGCGATGCGGATCCCAGAGGCCAGGTAATCGCGGATGGCGTCAAAATCAAACAGGCGCTGCATCAGGGCCAGATAGTCGGCCACCGGGTCGATGACGGAAAGCGTCAGGGATCCCAGCCGCTGCTCTCCCAAGCGGTCTAGATCCACATCTGGGGCTTCCAGGATGCGGTACTCCCGAATCTGCTGGGTGCGGGCGTAGATGGCCTCGGTCACCTTCTCCGGGGCAGGGCCGCCGTTGCCGATGTTGTACTTGATGCCAAAGTCTCCCTGGGGGCCGCCGGGGTTGTGGCTGGCCGAGAGGATGATGCCGCCATAGGCCCCGTATTTGCGGATAAGGTGGGAGACTGCCGGCGTGGAGAGGATCCCGCCCTGGCCCAGCAGCACCCGCCTGATGCCGTTGGCTGCTGCCATTTTGAGCAGGATCTGGATGGCTTCCCGGTTGTAGTAGCGCCCGTCCCCCCCCACCACTAGGGTTTGGCCGGCGGATCCCTCGAGGACATCAAAGATGGACTGGACAAAGTTCTCCAGGTAATGGGGCTGCTGGAACACCTGAACCGGCTTGCGCAGGCCGGAAGTGCCGGGCCTTTGGTCAGGAAAGGGAGTGGTGGCAACGGTGCGGACGCTCATAGCCTAGTTGGGGAAACCCTCCCCTTGCTGGCAGGGGTTAGTTTAACCCCCTACTTCACCAGCTCGAAGACGTTGAACATGGGCAGGTACATGGCCACAATGATGCAGCCTACCATACCCCCCAAGATTACAATCATCAAAGGCTCCAGCAAGCTGGTCAGGGCGCGCACCGCCTCCTCCACCTCCAGCTCGTAGAAGTCGGCTGTCTTCATCAGCATTGCGTCCAGCTCCCCTGTCTCTTCCCCGACGCTGATCATCTGAATGGCCATCAGGGGGAACACCTTCGCCTTATCCAGAGCGGGAGCAATCTGGCCCCCTTCTGAAATTGATTGGCGGGCAGCGTCAATGGCATTGGCCACCACCTGGTTGCCCGACGTATCCCGCACAATTTCCAAGGCAGTTAGCACTGGCACGCCAGAGCGGGTGAGGGCGCCAAAGGTGCGGCAGAAGCGAGCCACCGCCGACTTTTGGATCAGATCCCCAAAAATTGGCAGTTTCAGGGCCAGCGCGTCGATGGTCTCCTTGCCAGCGGGAGTGCGGTAAAAGCGCTGGAAAGCAAAAAAGACTAACGCCAAAAAGCCCACCAGGCCCAAGCTGTATTGGGGAGTGCGCAGAAACTTGCTGATGTTGATAAAAAACTGGGTAAAGGCAGGCAGCTCCCCCCCCAAGTCGTTGTAGATGCTCTCAAAAGTGGGCAAGATGAACAGCACCATGCCCAAGAAAATCAAGACGGCCAGGATGGTCACCACCACCGGGTAGGTCAGGGCTGACTTGATCTGCTTCTGCAGGCGATCCATGTCCTCCAGCAGCTTGGCTAGGCGGTTGAGCACCTCGTCGAGTACGCCACCCACCTCTCCTGCCTGCACCATGCTGCAGTAGAGGCTGTCAAAAGCATCCGGATAAGGGCGGATGGAGTCGGACAGGTTTTTCCCTGCTTCCACCTCCGCACGGATGGCCCGCAGATATTTCTTGAGCTTAGGGTTGCCGGTTTGCTCCTCCATGATGGTGAGAGAGCGCACCATCGATACGCCGGCGTTGATTAGAGCGGCAAATTGCCGGGAGAAGACCGCCTTGTCGCGGATGTCGATGGACTGCAGCATCGAGAAATCGAAAGACGTATCCAGGGAGAAAAAGGGCTTTTCCTCCTGAATGTCTTCCGGTTTGGCATAAATCCCCTCGCGGCGCAGCTGTGCGCGGGCCTCCATCAAGTTGTTGGCCTTCACCGTCAGGCGTACCGGCTGACCGGCCTTTAACCCCCGAACCTTGTAGCGCGGCATAACTTACCCCTACTTGGATCTCCCTACCGAAGCTAGGTAACCCCAACCTCAGCTAGAGCTTAGCCGCTCCAGAAAACTTATACAAGGACAACCACTCTGCCCAAGGGAGTCAGTGGGACCTGGGCCTCCCTCTGGCTCCTCAACCCGTAGCTAGGGGAGAGGGATCTCCTCAGCTCTGGGTAAATCAGCGGGGGTGGCTATCCCGCCTCTGGCAGTCCAAGCTGGCAGCTAGCCTTAGCGGCGGACGGCAGCTCCCGCAGGGCGCTGGGATTGAACTGCCGCAGCTGGTGAGGGCCCGACGACGTTGCCCAAAAGCCGCTGCAGTTCCTCGGGGCGAGAGCTCTTCGACATAGCTGTTTCGAAATCAATCTTGCCCTGCAGGTAGAGGTTGGCCAGATCCTGCTCCAGGGTCTTCATGCCCTGCTTACCGCCCGTCTGGATAGCCGAGTAGATCTGGGCGGTTTTACCCTCCCGAATGAGGTTGGCGATGGCCGGGGTAACCACCATGATCTCCTGCACCAGCACCCGACCCGGCTCTCCTGGCTTGGGGTTGAGGCGGCGGGCCAAAGTTTGCGAGAAGACAGCCTTGAGGGAGTTGGAGAGCTGCACGCGGATCTGCTGCTGTTGCTCCGGTGGGAACACGTCCACCAGGCGATCCACCGTCTGGGCGGCAGAGCTGGTGTGCACCGTGGCAAAGCAGAGGTGGCCGGTCTCGGCAGCGGTAATGGCCAACTGGATGGTTTCCAGATCCCGCATCTCCCCAATCAAGATCACATCCGGATCCTCCCGCATGGCTGCCCGCAGGGCGTTGGCAAAGCTCTTGGTGTCCTCACCCAACTGCCGCTGGTGGATGATGCTGCGGATGGGGGTGTAGATGTACTCGATGGGATCCTCAATGGTAAGGATGTGCTCGGCTCGCTCACGGTTAATGAAGTCGATGATAGCGGCCAAAGTGGTGGATTTGCCGGATCCCGTTGGGCCGGTTACCAGCACCAGGCCCCGCGGCAGACGCGCCACTTCCTTGCAGATCTCCGGCAGCCCCAGCTTCTCGATGCTGGGGATTTCCGAGGCCAGAGCTCGCATGGCACAGGCATAGGCGCCGCGTTCGCGATAGACGTTGACGCGGAAACGCCCGATCCCGCGCACGCCGTAGGAGCAGTCCAACTCCCAATTTTGCTCCAGTTGTTTGCGCTGGGTGTTGTTCAACATGCTGAAAATGAGCCGCTGCACCTCCTCAGGCGTGAGGGGATCATACTCTGTTGGCTGGAGTTCCCCATTGATGCGGAAATAGGGAGGTAAGCCAGCGGAAATATGGATATCGGAACCACCCCTGCGGACAATCTCTTCCATCAAGTCTTCAATCATCAGTTGTTTCATAGGACTTCCCTCTCCAATGGTGTGAGTGGGTTTGCTCTGTTAAAGCAAGGCTAAACTAAAACTTCGGCGTCAGGCAGTAGGGACAATCCATCCACTCCACCCGCAGGGCAGCGCCGCAGTTGCGGCAGGTGCTAAGGGCCTTGGCACGAGCCTTCAGCTCAGTTTCCAAGCCCTTGTCGGTGAGGATAACCCGATCGACCTCCTCCAACGTAGTCAGGCCCTGCCTCACCAGCATCAAACTATAGGCCAGGAGCGTCTTCATGCCGCTTTCGACAGCTGCTTCCTTAATTACCTCGGTGGGGGCCCCTTTGTTAATCAACTCGGCCAGGCGATCGTTCATGCGCATGAACTCGTACACTCCCACGCGTCCCTTGTAGCCCACCCCCCCACACTTCTCACAAATAGGCTTGCCGGTGGCCTTGCGCTGCTCCACCTCTTTGGGGGAGAGCTTGTTGGCTTTGTAGAAGGTCACCTGCTCGCTGTCGCCACTGAGGTTGAGGCCATAGCGGGCCAATTCCTCGGGGGTGGGGTGATACGGGATCCGACACTCAGTACAGACCCGCCGCAGCAGACGCTGGGCCAGCACCCCCAGCAGCGAGCTGGAGATCATGAACGGCTCGATCCCCATCTCTGTCAGTCGGGCAATGGCGCCAGCAGCATCGTTGGTGTGGAGGGTGGTCAGCACCAGGTGGCCGGTAAGGGAGGCTTCGATGGCAGTTTTGGCCGTCTCGTGGTCGCGGGTCTCCCCCACCAGGATGACATCCGGGTCTTGCCGCAGAAAGGCGCGCAGGATCATGGCAAAGTCCATGCCCTTCTCACGGAGGACCTGCACCTGGGTGATCCCAGGCAGGGAGTATTCGATGGGATCCTCGGCGGTGCTGATGTTGATGCCGGGATCGTTGAGCTCTGCCAGGGCCGAGTAGAGGGTAGTGGTTTTCCCCGATCCCGTTGGCCCGGTTACTAAGATCAAACCAAAGGGTCGCCTGACAACCTCCTTGAAGCTAGCCAGGGTTTCTGGGTCGGTGATCAGCTTGTCCAGGCCGAGCTGGGTGGCGGAGTTGTCCAGAATCCGCAGCACGATCTTCTCCCCATAGCGGGAGGGCAGAGTGCTAACGCGAAAGTCCACCTTGCGCCCTTTAAAGACCCGCCGAATCCGCCCGTCCTGGGGCAAGCGCCGCTCAGCAATGTTGAGGTTGGACATGATTTTGAAGCGGGCGGTAAGGGCGGGGACAATCTTTTTGGGAAAGTTCTCAAAAGCCTGCCGCAGCACCCCATCTTTGCGGAAGCGGATGCGCAGGTATTCTTCCTGCGGCTCGATGTGGATGTCCGACGCCCCGTCCTGCAGGGCCTTGACCAGGATCTGGTTGGCGAGTTTGATGATCGGGGCATCGTCTGCCGACTTGAGCTGCTGCTCCAGGGATGCCTCGCCGACCTCATCCCCGGCCACATCCTCGATGCTGTCCAGGTCGATCTCGGCGGTATTGACCACCACCTCTTCTTCTTCCTCTGGGGCAGCAGCCGCGTCGGCGATCCCCTTGAGGGCCAGCAGCTCCGCTTGGGTATCCATGTAGCGGTTGATGAGGACCTCAAAGTCCTGTAGGGTAAAAACCCGCCGCTGCAGCTTCAGTCCTCGGACGCGGAAACGCTGCTGGATGTCGTCTATAGCCTGCAGGTTGTCGGGCTTAACCATTGCCACCAGCACTTGGTTGTCTTGGCGGCGGATGGGCAAGAACTTGTAGCGGTTGCAAATATCAAGGGGCAAGAGCGAGTCGATGAGCTCACCCATCTCCGCGAGATCCACCTGTTCCAGATCGGTGTCGAGGGAGGGGATCCCGTAGATAATTTTCAGCTCAAAGAGCTGCTGCCGCTTGTAGACCCGCGCCAGGTCGGGAGGGAGCTCTCTGCCAACAATACTTTTGACTGCCAATGCTAAGGCCTTGCTGCCGCCTTCGCGATTGGCTTTGAGGGCATTTTGAATGTCCTGGATTTGCTTGTCGTCGGCAAAACCCAGCTCCTTTAATTTGCGGCCAAAGGGGGTGATGCTGGTATTGGCAATAGCCAGGGCTTTACTAGCGGCGCTGCGACGGGTTAGAGGAAGAGGAAGGTCGTTCATGCTACCGGACCACCTAAGCTGTGCTCATATGATAATGGCTGCAGTTAACCTCTAGGAACAACGGTAAAGACCCGCAGAGCTACGCCTGCCCTCCACAGCCTGACTAGGGAGGCAGGGAAAACCTCAAAGGGACCGAGTTGGCCCAACGTGTTCAGAATTGATCTCTTGGAAATCGCCCATGCGGCTCTACGTTGAATCTTTCACGGTTCACAAGCGCTATGCCCTCACCCTCAGCCGCGGCACTCACACAGAGGCCACTTTGGCCTGGGTGCGGATTGAGGAGGAAGGGATCGAGGGGTGGGGAGAGGCTTGCCCCTTCTCAGTGAGCGAGGACTACCACCAATCTTTGGAGGATATCTTGATGGGTTTGGAGGTAGCCAAAGGGCTCCTACGCCGCCACTCCCCCTGGGAGCGACAAGCCATTGAGGCAGAACTGCTGCGGGCCGGGATCCCCTCAGCGGCACGGGCGGCGGTGGACATGGCCCTACACGACTGGATGGGCAAGCGGCTGGGGATGCCCTTGTGGCAGCTGTGGGGGCTGGATCGCTCCCGCATCCCCCCTACAACCCTAACCATTGGCATTTCTACCCCTCAGGAGGCGCGCCAGCGGGCTTTGGCCTGGATGGAACAAACCCAGCAGGCGCGGGCCTTTAAGATCAAGCTGGGCAGCGAACTGGGCCTACTGGCCGATCAAAACCAGCTAATTGCTGTACAGGAGGTGATCCCGCTGGGATCCCTGCTGACGGTGGACGCCAATGGGGCTTGGACGCTGGAGCAGAGCCTGAGCATGAGCAATTGGCTGGCAGGGCAGGGGGTGAGCTACCTGGAGCAGCCCCTGGAGAGGGGACAGGAGGCAAAGCTGATCACCCTGTGGCACGAGTCGAAGCTGCCCATCTTTGTGGATGAGAGTTGTTTCGACAGCCGCGATATTCCTGCCCTGGCGGATCGCGTGCACGGCATTAACATCAAGCTGATGAAGTGCGGCGGCCTCAGCGAAGCCTGGCGCATGATCCACACCGCCAGATCCCATGGGCTCCAGGTGATGCTAGGCTGCTACAGCAACACCGCTCTGGGCAACACGGCAATGGCCCACCTGGCACCGCTGGCGGATTATGTGGACTTAGATAGCCACCTCAATCTTGTCGACGATCCCTTTTCCGGAGCCCTGCTGCAGGAGGGCTGTCTCATCCCCACCGACCGACCGGGCCTGGGGGTGGAGTTGCGGGAGTAGGTACCATGGAGGAAGTGGGATCCCTCTCCAGTCACACTCGCATAGCTATCCTGCTCCACGGCGGCCTGGTGGGGGAGCACGGCAAAACGGGGCTGGGGCTGCTGCGCTACGGGCCCTTTCCGGTGGTAGCCGTCATTGACCGAGAGCAGGCAGGGGGATCCCTGGCGCAACTGACTGGCATTGCCAAGGACATTCCCATCGTAGCCTCGGTGCAAGAGGCCCTGGTGTACAACCCCGAGGTGCTGGTGATTGGGATTGCCCCTTCTGGTGGACAGTTGCCGCCGGAGTGGCGGGAGGAGCTCTACCAAGCCCTGCAGGCCGGTCTATCTCTAGTGAATGGTCTCCACACGCCTCTGGCCGAGGATCCCCAATTGCGGCAGTGGCTGCAGCCGGGAGCCTGGATCTGGGACATTCGCCGCGAACCTCCTGGTCTTGGGGTAGGGAAAGGCCTAGCCCGCTCCCTCCCCTGTCGACGGGTGCTGACGGTGGGCACGGATATGGGCGTGGGCAAAATGTCCACCAGCCTGGAACTGCACCGGGCCAGCCTGAAGCGCGGCCTGCGCTCCCGCTTTCTCGCTACCGGGCAGACCGGGATCCTCATCAGTGGCGATGGGGTGCCCCTAGATGCGGTGCGGGTGGACTACGCCAGCGGTGCCGTGGAGCAACTGGTGCTACGCCACGGCCTTGACCATGACATTCTGCACATTGAAGGCCAGGGATCCCTGCTCAACCCCGCCTCTACAGCAACCCTGCCCCTGTTGCGGGGATCCCAGCCCACCCACTTGATCTTGGTACACCGGGCTGGCCAGACCCACATCAAAGGGATGGACTACGTACCCATCCCTCCCCTGCCCAAGGTCATCGAGCTGTACGAAGAAGTGGCCGGAGCTGCCGGTGCCTTTGCCCCCGTACCAGTGGTGGGGGTGGCCCTTAATACCTTTGGCTGGGAGGAAGAAGCCGCCCTGGCCCAGATCCGCCAGGTGGAAGCGGAGACGGGCCGGCCCTGTACTGACGTGGTGCGCTTTGGGGCGGATCCCCTCTTGGATGCCATTCTCTCGACAGGCTAGCCTCAGGGATCTCCCTTAGGGCGAGTTTCGCTGTCGAGCACTTCCAGGATGGCCTTGGCGGCGCGGGCCAAAACTCCCGGCTCCCCCAGCGCTGCCCGCATAGCAGCATAGTCGGCCTGCAGTTGGGTGCGGCGCTCCGGCTGAGTCAGCAGCTCCAAGGCCAGTTGGGCAACCCGCTCCGGCTGGGCCTCCTCCTGCAGCAGTTCCGGCACAATGGGGCGCATCAGCACCAAGTTGGGGGGAGACATAAAGGGCACCGAGACCTTTAGCCAATGGCGGGCTAGCCAAAAGGTAATGGGGTTGAGGCGGTAGATCACCACCTGCGGGATCCCCAAAATGGCCGCTTCCAAGTTGACGGTGCCCGACTTGGCCAGCACCAGGTCAGCGGCGGCCAACAGCAGGTGATGCGCCTTTGGCGGGGAAGGGCGAGGCAAGACAAGGGTGAGATCGTCCAGTTCATAGCGGCGGGCAGCCCGAGCAATCGGGGCGGCAAAACGGGGCGAGGCCAGCGGCGCCCAAAACCGCACCTGAGGCAGACGAGCCCGCAACAGCCGCGCTGCCTGGAGGAGGATGGGCAGAACGGAGCGCAGCTCCTGGCGACGGGAGGCGGGCAGCAGCGCCACCACCGTTGCCTCCTCAGGGATCCCTAGCTCAGCCCTGGCCTGAGCGCGACCGGGTACCCTCGCCAAAATATCCAGTAGGGGGTGGCCCACATAGCAAACCTGGGCGCCTGCTGCGGCGTAGTAGCGGGCTTCTTCTGGGAAAATAGCCACCATTAGCCGCATCTGCTGAGCTAGGCGGTAGGTGAGGCGGCTGTTGGGCGACCACACCCATTCCTGGGGGGCAATGTAGTAAACGGCAGGGATGCGCCACCGCTGCAGCAGGGGGACAAGGCGGCTGTTGACGCCGATGTAGTCCACCAAGATGGCCAAATCCGGCGGGTCCTGCGCCAGGAAGCGGCGGATCTTCCACTCTGTCCACAGGGCAGGGAGGACGAAGGGGAGGGCCTCCAGGATGCCGATGGAGCTAATCTCCGTAGTGCGGTGCAGCAGCCGGGCTCCGGCAGCGGCCATTTCCTCTCCCCCAACGGCCGTGATGCGCAGGTGTGGACGCTGGCGCAGCAGCTCGCGAATGAGATGGCCAGCCTGCAGATCCCCGGAGACTTCTCCGGTGCAGATAAACAGATGGCTCACAGGTCGTCCTCTTCTCTGCTGCGGCGCAAGGCCGGCAGAGGGCCGCGCCGTTGGGGTTGGGAAAGGGAATCTTCCAAAAATTGCAGCAGATGGAGCAGGGATCCCGTCTCGTCCACCAGTTCTTTTCCCTGCAGCGAGAAGATGCTCCGCCCCTCCTCGGTTCGCAGGCTCTCCCGCAGCGTTTGCAGCGCCTTTTCCAGGGGCAATCCAGAGCGGTAGAGCAACCGGTAGGCCTGGCGCAAAGCTGGCAGGGATCCCTCCATTCCCTTTGTCCGCCGCAACCCCACCAAGTTGAGGCCACGGATGCGGGCGGGATGCCCCTCCACCAACATGTAGGGCGGAACATCGCGATCCACCCGGCTCATGGCCCCCACCATCGCCAGGCGCCCCACCCGGGTAAACTGGTGGATCCCGACCATGCCGCCAATGCGCGCCTGGGACTCAATGTAAATGTGGCCAGCCAGGGAGACAGCGTTGGTGATTACTACCTGGTTTTCAATGACGCAGTTGTGGGCGACATGGACGTAGGCCATTAACAAGTTGTAGTTGCCAATTACCGTCGCCTCCCCCTCGTTGGTGGCCCGGTTAATGGTAACAAACTCACGAATGCGATTGCCTTTACCAATAACCACCTGCGAGGGTGCGCCGTTGTACTTCAGATCCTGGGGCTCTGTGCCCAGCACTGCTCCCGGAAAAATCTGGTTGTCCTCCCCAATCTCCGTCCAGCCGTCGATTACCACGTGGGCCCCCACCACCGTGTTGGCACCAATGCGCACATGTTCACCAATAACTGCATAGGGGCCAACCTGTACTGTCTCGTGCAATTCAGCCTTTGGATGGATCACGGCAGTGGGGTGAATCCGCTCACGGGAGCGGTGGGGCACACTTGCAAAGTCGGGAGGGGACCCTGCTGAAGCTAACACACTCATCTTCACTCTAGCCAGCAACTGTGGCGACACTCCCAGCTGTCTCTAGCTTGCTCTGGGGGATAAGATCCCTCAACCGCCTGTTTTTGGCATCTCCCCGCCTCCTTCTTGCGCTGTGCACGGCAATTCCTCCGCCCTCTGGCCAAGGACTCCGTTCCGCCACCCCCCCGGCCGATCCTTGCTTCCAAGCTCTAGCACGGTGGGGTTGGCAATGGCAGCAGTGCACTCTCCAGATCATCCCGGCTGCTTGCAGGTGCTGCATGGCTCGATTGTACTCTTGGAAGGGCGGCTTTGCTCTTTGTTAGAGACCAAAACCTAAGCTCAGGGGGAGGGTGCGATGGTCCTGGAGACACTGCCGCTGGTTGCTGCTGTAGCCATCGCCATTTTTATGCTGGTTTTCTGGGTGCGGGTGGTTCGGGAGGCCATCTGGACAGCGGCGGGGATCGTAGTTCTCCTGGCCGTGCTGTACGTGGTCTTTAGGATTGGCCCGCGCCAGGTGCTGCAGGAGCTGCGGGATCCCTTTGCCCTCCTCGACCAAGTTTGGCAGGTCATCCTAAGTTGGTTTCGGGCTCTTTTCTCCTAGGAGCGTTATCCCCTATACAATGCTCCAGGGGAGCTCAGCCTGTTGCGGGGCTAGCCTAGCAGCTCCTCAGTTGGTCTGTCGGCTATCTTCTTGCCATGCTTTCCAGCTTTGAACAGGATCCCCAAGGTCACCCCCTTCCTGTCCTCCTCAGTGGAATGGAGCCCTCAGACATCCAGGTGGAGGTGGAGGACCTGGGGGGGCGCCGCCGCCGAGTGCAAGGCCGCATCCTGATCCCGGTAGAGCGACGACAGGTCTGGCAAGTTTTAACGGACTACGACCACCTGGCGGAGTTTATCCCCAACTTGGTGGAAAGTCGCCTCCTCGGCAGCCAGAATGGCCGCAAACTGGTGCGTCAGGTGGGATCCCAGCAAGTTCTGTTTGCCCGGTTTTCTGCAGCGGTGGTGCTAGCTATTGAGGAAGTATTTCCCCACCAACTGCGCTTTCAAGAAGTAGAAGGGGACTTTCTCATCTTCGAGGGGTTTTGGGAGCTGGCCGACTGGCTAGACCAGCAAACCCTGCTGACCTATCATCTGCAGGTACAGCCACCGCGCCGCATGCCGGTCGGCCTAGTAGAACGGCGCATCTGCCGCGATCTGGCCTGCAACCTCCAGGCCATTCGGGAGCGCTGCCTAAGCCTAGGGGGATCCTCTCCCTAGGTTGGCCATTGGTTGGGCTCGAAAGGAAAGGCAACTTGCGGCGCCGCCAAGTTGGGCTGCCTTAAACTAAGAGTCATCAAGTTCCCTGTAGTCAAATGTCGGGATCCCGCTACAGCCAAGAGGACGTGCAGCAGATCCTCCAGCGGGCCATTGCTCGCCAGCGGCGCCTTGGGGAGTTTAGCCGCTCCCAACTGGAGGAAATGGCCGCCGAGCTGGGGATCTCCCCCCAAGAGCTGGAGGAGGCCGAGCGGGAATGGAGAGCCTGGCAACAGCTGACCAACCAACATCGTGAGTTTCAACGCTACCGCCAGCGGCAGTTTTACCAGTTGTTGGGGCGGTATGCCATCGTTAACAGCTTCCTCGTGAGCCTAGATTGGCTCTCTGGGGGAGGGCTGTCTTGGTCGCTGTTTATCCTGATGGGCTGGGGTCTGGCGGTTGCCCTCAAGGGCTGGAACACCTACCAGACTGAGGGGGAACGCTACGAAAAAGAGTTCCAGCAGTGGCGGAGAAAACGCCAGAGAAAAACATAGACCCTCTCCCCTACCGGGATCCTGACCTAAAGCCAAAGCAGGGAAGACTTGAGGGAAGACGCCAGGGGATGCTAGCATAGCTTGCTAGCAGTATAAGCTACCTGGGCGGGCGTAGTTTAATGGTAAAACCGCAGTCTTCCAAACTGCTGTTGTCGGTTCGATTCCGTCCGCCCGCTTCCAGAAAATAAACCTGCTCTAGATGAGCACTCTCAGCCTCAAACCTTAGCTGGGGGTAGATTTAGGTTCTGAATTGGGGTCGAAAGCTGCCAATAGAGTGTCTAAGGGGTGGAAAAAGTTAGTAGCCACATACATTCCCTGTGGGATTTTGCTTTTGAGCTGGCACTACTGGGTGTCGAGGGAGGTGCCGGACAGAGAACTTGGCTAGAGCCTTACCCGGCAATGAACTAACAATCGCTCTCCAAAGCTCGCAACCAATCTAGGCTAGGAACTACCCCTTGGAGCTTATTGCCGCTAAGGCCTGGCGATGTAAGTTGGAGTTAGCCGCCGCCAACACTTCTCCCTTGGAGGTGCGAGTTAAGGGATCCCCCCCCCAATCGGTAATCACACCGCCGGATCCCTCGATCACCGGCACGAGGGCGGCAAAATCGTAGAGGGCAAGGCCACATTCCATGACCAAATCGATGTAGCCGCTGGCTAAGAGGCCGTACTGGTAGCCGTCGCCGCCGTAGGAGGTGATGTGGACCAAGCGACTGAGCTGCTGAAAGCGCTGCTGTTGGTCAGGCTGGGTGAACAAATCGGGGGTCGTGCAGCTCAGGTAGGCGCGGCTGAGGTCAGTGGTGGCTTTGGTGCGCGTGAGCTGTTGGGTAGAGGGGGTCATCCATCGGGTTGGCTGTCCCTGCACCCCTATCCAGCGCTCACGCAACACCGGTTGATCGATGATGCCCAAAACAGGGCGGTCGTCTTCCAAAAGGGCAATCAAGGTGGCAAAGGTGGGCTTGCCGGTGGAAAAGGCGATGGTGCCATCCAAGGGATCCAAAACCCAGGTGTAGGGGGAGCCAGTCTGGTGGAAGCCAAACTCCTCGCCGAGGACGTTGTGCTCCGGCACATGGGCGGCTAGCAGCGCCCGCATTGCCCGTTCGGCCTCCCGGTCGGCTATCGTTACGATAGGGGATCTGGCCTCTTTGTACTCGGCCTGCAACTCCCCGCGAAACAAAGGGCGAATCACCGCTCCGGCCGCGTCGGCTAGCGCTTGGGCTAAGGCAATCCACTCTGGCTTAACCACCCTCTTGCCTACCTCATCGAGGCTGTGTCCTCTCCTAGCATAAGGAAAGATTTTCCCTCGGCTATGCGCCCTGGCCGGCTTTTAACCCCTCTGGAATGGCTTTGGACGGCGATTGGGGTGATCCTAACCATTTTGGGCACCCTAACCCAGGTGAGCTTGCCACCTCAGTGGCCAGGAGTAGGAGGATATAGCTTTTCCCTGCAAATTGGCGGCATGCTGCTGACGGCCTGTCTGGCAGGGCCGGTGGCGGCAGTGTGCGCCCAGATTGTCTATCTGGGATTGGGGTTGGCGGGGCTGCAGGTGTTTGCCCAGGGAGGCGGATGGCAATACCTGTACCAGCCCGCCTTCGGCTACCTGCTGGGCTTCCTGCCCGCGGCCTGGGCCTGCGGGACAATGGCCTTTCGACAAAGGGATCCCCAGCTGCTGCCTGCTTCCCTTCCCCCTCGGTGCAAGCCTTACGTGCTGTCTAGGATCCCGAGGCCAGTGCGTCTACAGGATTTGGCCGCTGCCAGTTTGGTGGCCCTGACCCTGGTTCACCTAACCGGGATCACCTATCTCTTGGCCACCCAGCCCTGGGATGGAGAGTTGCTGAGGTTGCTTCGGCTCTACTCTGGCTATACCTTGCCAGGACAGCTCATCGTGGTTAGCTTTGTTGCCGTCATAGCCCTGTTCCTGCGGCGCTTGCTGCTGCTTTGAGGAGCTTAGCTTCTCTGACCGGCATGATGCTTGTAGACAAAAAGGACAGCACTTCATCCCTACAGCTAAAGCCAGCGGCCTTCGCGCCGCATTTTTCGGTAAAAGCACTCGCCAAGCTGGGAACTCAGTTTTAGCCTAGGGTTAACCTCAACGAATTATCCTAACGGAGAGGGCAAAAGCTCCCCCTGCCCCTCAGCGTTCCCTGGCTGGATGTGTCATGGCTCAACCGTTACAGGATCTGCGGTCGCCAGCTGCCCAGCCCAGCACCAGGTGCCGGAAGTCTTTTCCCTTGTCCTGGCGGCGCTGGATCCCAGAGCGCTGGTATGTCCACCTTGGCCTGTGGTTAGCCTGTTTGGCGTTGGGGTTTCCGGTGTTGTACGCCCTGATCGTGAGCACCCAAAACAACGCCGAGGTGTTTCGCTATCAATTTACCTTTGGCTCCTCGTTTGCCTTTAACTGGCAGCAGGTGATGGTGGCGCGCCACTTGGGCCACTACATGGTCAACAGCGCCATCGTGGCCACGGCCATCACGCTGGGCAAGACGGTTCTATCGCTGTTAGCGGGGCTGGCCTTTGTCTACTTCCGCTTTCCGGGCAAGGGGCTGGCCTTCGGCTTTGTGCTCATGACCTTGATGATGCCCACAGAGATCTTGATCATCGCCCTACTGCGGCTGGTCACCAACTTGGGCTGGGGATCCACCTACTACGCCTTGATCGTGCCCTTTTTGGCCAGCGCCACGTCCACGTTTTGGTTCCGCCAGCATTTTTCCAACATCCCACGCGAGCTGGCGGAGGCTGCCCAACTGGACGGGGCAAACCCGCTGCAATTTCTCACCCAGGTGCTGATCCCCCTGAGCTGGAATGCCATCGGGGCGCAGGCGGTGATTCACTTCGTCTACGCTTGGAATATGTACCTATGGCCCCGCCTGATCGTGCAAGGCCGGGAGCGGCAGGTAGTGCAGGTGGGGCTGCAATCCCTGCTGAACCTGGATAGCTCCGCCTCCTATGGCCCCATGATGCTGGGGGCACTCATCGCCAGTATCCCACCGCTGGTGGTGTTTATTGCCCTGCAAAAGCCCTTCATGAGCGGCCTAGCCCTCAGCCGCGACAAGTAAACTGCCCCCAACTCATGCCTAGAGATCTGCGCCGTTTCATTGCCCTGCTGGAGTCCCGTGGCCAGCTTCGCCGTGTTGCTGCGGAGGTGGATCCTGAGTTGGAAATTGCCGAGATTGCCGATCGCCTTTTGGCGTGCGGGGGGCCGGCGCTGCT